>JAQBPH010000140.1:0-12844 GCA_028287625.1 Chloroflexota bacterium
TGGCGCGCCCGATGCCGTGGCATACCCCCCTCCGCGGCCGGACTCCCGGCCGACGCGCGCTTCGCGCGCTTGTCGTGAAGGGTCCGCCGGCCGAGGCACCACGAGCAACGCTGCGCGTTGCTCACACCGACCCCCTGAGCGGCTTCCGGGGTGGGCGCTGGAACCCCGCATGGGCATCACGGCCTTCCCGGTGGCGCCTCGCTGCGCCGCCCTCTCCGCGGAGCCTGAGATCTTCCAGGAGCAACGCTCGCGTTGCTCGCGTGGTGCCTCGGCCGGGTGGCTGCGCAAATTGCGAGCGCGAAGCGCGCGCCGCCGGCGAGTGCCGGCGAGGGGGGGCGGGAGCCGGCATCGGGCGCGCCAGCGCACGATGTCTTGCGACCAGACGGGGGGGACGCAGTCCCCCCCGAGTAAGAACCGGCGGCAGAGCGGCCCCACGAGAATCTCAACCGGCGGCAGAACTGCCGGGCATCTCCACCGGCGGCAGAACTGCCGGGCATCTCCACCGGCCGCGGAACACCCGGGCATCCCCACCGGCGGCGGAACAGCCGGGCATCCCCACCGGCGGCAGAACAGCCGGGCATCCCCACCGGAGGCAGAACACCCGGGCATCCCCACCGGCGGCGGAACACCCGGGCATCCCCACCGGCCGCGGAACACCCGGGCATCCCCACCGGCGGCAGAGCTGCCGCGCACCGCTCAGAGGCCGGTGTGGACCGGCAGCAGCCCGTGGCTGACGGTCATGCCCACGGCGGTCACCAGCAGCATCCCGAGGTAGGCGACGCCGATCGAGAGACGGGTGGCCGCCGGCATCACCGAGTACTCGGGGTTGGTGCGGGCCTGGCGGAAGCGCTGCATCGTGCTCAGCCCGCCGAGCAGCAGGATGATCACCAGGAACGGGTTCAGCGCCCCGGCGGTGAGGGTCACGAGCACGTAGAGGGCGACCACCGCGAGCCCGAGCACGTTCGCCCAGCGGCTCAGCGCGCCCGCCACGCGGCCGCCGTCGAGCGGGGTCATCGGCACCAGGTTGAAGAGGTTGAGGAAGAAGCCGAAGTAGGCCACGCTGATCAGCAGACCGTGAAGGTAGCCGGCGGGGAGGCTGAGCCCCCAGAGCAGTACCAGGAGGGCGCCGGCGGTGCCCACCACCGGACCGCCGATCGCGATCACCGCCTCCTGGCGCGCGTCCTGCGGCGGCCGGCGCATGCCGATGACCGCGCCGAGCGGGCCGAGGAAGATGGGCATGCCGACGGGCACGCCCTCGTGACGGGCGAAGAGCAGGTGACCGAACTCGTGGACGGCGATCAGCGCCAGCACCCCGGCGCCGAATGCGGGCCCGAAGGTGAGGGTCAGCAGCCCCAGGCTGATCACCATGGAGATCAGCGTCGGCCCCAGCTTGCCGAGCTTGAGGAGGACCAGGCCGTACTTGCCGGCGCCGAGGAGCAGCGCCACCAGGCCGCCGAGGAGCCCGCCGCGGCGGGCGGCAGGGCGGGGGGGCTGAGCGGGCGAAGCCTGCGGCCAGCCCGAGGGGGGAGGCGGCGGCCAGCCCGCCGGGGCGGGCGGTGCCGGGGGGGCGGGCGTGTGGAGTTCGCTCATGTCCACAGTCTCGTACCCGCCCATCACTCCCTAGTAAACCATCATGTGAAAGAAGGTGGCGATTCCGCCCGGCCGCGGCTACCCTATGCCTCCCCCAGCATCCCTCCCCCGGGCGGGGGAGGTCTCTCGCGCGCTCCTCCCGGACGGCGACACCGCGAACCGGCGACCCTCCGTCGCATGCCACTAGAGGCGAAATGGGTATACCCGGTTCGCTCCTATTGGCACCTACCAACCCCCTTGATAACGTCCGGCCGATCCAGGGATGTGGAGGAGGTGACGGGTGCTCGCAGAGTTCAGTGACACCACGGTATTCAGCGTGTGGGTCGCGGCTGTGCTCGGATCGGCCATGGCGGTCATCGTCGTGGTCTGGTTGATCTGGGGAATCACGAAAAGTGCGCTGACCATCGACGAATACGCCGACACGGTGATCGTGACGGCCCTACGGATCCTCGAGAACACCACCCCGCTCGCAGCCGTGGAGACCACGGTGGCGGTGGGGGTGGACCTGCTCAACACGGTCCGGGGCATCGAGGCAGGCGGGGCCGCCATCCTGGCGACCGCGGCCGCGGGCCCGGGAGGAGGGAGGTGACCATGCTCGCGGTCAGCGATGTCGAGGTGTACACCCTCTGGTGGATCGCGGTGGCGGTCGCCTTCGTGGTGGTGATCGTGGCCGCGGGGCTGCTCACCAACATCCTGGTGATCGCCAGGAACATCGGCGGCAACGTCTCGACGATCCTCGGCGCCGGCGCGAAGATCCTCGACAACACCACCCGGCTGCGGCTGCTGGTCAGCGTGTACGGCGCGGTGGTGCCGATCCGGACCACGGCGCTGCACATCAACGAGGTGTGCGCGGCGATCGCCGGTCACGGCAAGGTCTGCAAGCACTGCCCCACGTGCGTCAGCCCGCGGGAGAAGGTCACCCCGAGCCTGGGCACCTGGAGCAGGTGAGCACCGGGATTCGGTTCCAGACGAGGCGGACAGGAGGACTTGGGTTGTGCCGGAGCTGATGCTGGGCCTGACCTTTCTGGCGGCACTCGCACTGCTGCTGGTGGTGGCGGGCTACGTGATCGCGATCACCCGGGTGCTGCGCAACTTCGGCGCCCGGCAGGGCTGTGATCTGGAGAAGATCGTCGGCGCACTCAAGGCCATCGTGGCCGAGACCGCGATCCTCCACGCCATCCCCGAGGTCAACAAGGAGCTGCGCACCATCGGTGCCGGTCTCCAGTCGATCGACGGGCATCTCATCACCTTCGTGCAGGCGCAGGAGTAGAGGACATGGGATTGCTGGCCTTCGTCCCCAGTGACGGGTTCCTGCTCGCCTGGGGGATCTTCCTGCTGGCGGTGACGGTGCTCATCGTGCCGGTGCTGCTGGTCCTGCTCGCGCGGCTGATCGCCGTGGCCCTGAAGATCAACAAGCACGCGGCCGCGGCGGCCGCGGCCGCCGCCCAGATCCGCGGCAACAGCGAGCCCGCGGCTCAGCTGGCCGAGACCCTGCGGGTCGCCGGCGAGCTGCTCGAGGTGGCGCGCACCGTCGAGGCCCACGGCGTGGTGCTCGAGAAGGTGCTCACCCGGCACCTGCCCCAGCAGCAGGCGGCGCGACGCTGATGCTGGCCGTGCTCGACGCCGCCACCCTCGGCTATCTGACCGGGGTGCTCTTCGCGGTCATCGCCCTCGCCCTGGTGGTCTCGCTGACCATCGTGAACGCCGTTCTCGCCAAGGTGGGAGGTGGGCCCGGAAGCCACCTCGCGTCGGTCGGGGAGAGCCTCGGCAAGGTGGCGAGCAACACCGACCCGGTTCCCCCCACGCTGCTGGCCATCAACGACGGCCTGGCGGCGCTGGCCAAGGAGATGCGCGCCATCCTGGCGCACCTCGCCACCGGCAAGGCCGTGTTCGACGGCTACGCCGACGGCACCATGGGCTGAGGCCCGAGCTTCCCACAATCCAATCAGGCGAGGAGAACCGATGCAGTACCGGCCCTACTCACTCTCGGCAAAGACGTACACCCTCTGGCTTTTCGGCCTGCTCGGTGTGATCGTCTGCGTGGTGGCCGTGGTCTTCCTTCTGGCGCGCGTGCTGATCGCGGCCAACTCCATCAATGACAAGGCTGCCGACATCAAGCAGCTCGGCGGGACCATCAACGAGAGCACGGCCGCCGTCCTGCAGCTCACCAAGACCAACCAGGTCGCCAGCTCGATCCTCACGGACGTCCAGCCGCTGAGCGGGCAGCTGAACCAGACCCTGGGGACCGCGCAGGGCATCTCCGGCCTCGCGAGCTCGATCAACGGCACCGCCGGCTCGATCGACAGCGTCGCCGGCCAGATCGCCGGCACCGCCGCCTCGATCGATCGCAGCGCCGGCTCCATCGTCGGCTCCGCGACCTCCATCGACTCCAAGGTGAGCGACATCGACAGCAAGCTGGCCCAGGTGCTGACCACGGCCAACTCGATCAAGGGCGACACCGGCGCCATCCGCGGCACCGGCACCCAGATCAACGCCAACGCCAACGCCATCGACTGCAACCTGAACGGGCTCGCCGCCGTGGTCGGCGCTCCGGGCAGCAGCCCCGGCAAGTGCGGCCAGAACTAGTCCGATGACTCGAGGCGCACTGACCACACTCTCCCTTGCGGCGTACGCCGTGCTGACCGCCGCGGTGCTGATCTGCGTCGGTCTCACCGGCAGCGCCCTCCTGGAGGCGAACGACCGGCTGGCGGCGATCGACACCGCGCTCAGCTCGGTCAAGGGTCACGCCGACCCGCTCACCTTCCAGATCACCAAGGTCAACGAGTCGCTGACCGCCATCGAGCAGAGCCTGGCTCCGCTCCACTCCCAGGCCGACACCCTCAACGGGATCCTGAGCAGCGTGCAGCAGACCCTCACCAACGCCGACGGCACGGTGAAGAGCGTCAACGGCAAGGCCTCCACCGCCGAGGGCAGCCTGGTCCCCGCCGACAAGAACCTGGCGACCACCGACAGGACGCTCATCCACGCCAACCCCAATGTCGGGACCATCCAGAGCCAGGCGGCCCAGGCGCTGGGCATCCTCCAGCCGGTGGAGAACGACCTGGCGACGATCTCCGGCCTGCTCATCAGCACCAACGGGCATCTGTCCAGCGCGTGCCACAAGACCGAGAATGCCAACACGGTCGTCCCGCTCGGCGGCCCCAAGACGGCGTGCCCCTGATGGCCAGCAGGTACGCGACCAACGACCCGCAGACGCTGCGCGCGCGTCCGCTGATCCTCGCCTACTGGGTGATGCCGCTGGCCACCGGCCTCGCGGTCACCGCCACGGCGGCGGGGATGCTCATCGAGACCCTGGTGCTGGCCAACCGCATCGACGCCAACGTCACTCCGATCACCCAGTCGGTGGGTGACATCAAGCTGCACACCGACACCATCGGGGTGCTCTCGAACGTCGACAAGTCGGCGGCCGGGATCAAGTCGGCGGCCGACCCGCTGAGCGGCCAGGCCAGCAAGATCCTCGGCAGCGTCGGCGAGATCCAGTCGACGGTGGGCCAGATCGACAGCAACACCGGGAGCATCCGCTCCCGCGCCGCGGCCATCGACGCCACCGTGGCCTCGATCGCGCCGCACGTCCTCAACATCGCCCTGCCGGCGGAGTCGATCGAGGCCCGGATCCCGACGACGGTCGGGCTGGCCAGCTCGATCCTCGCCGTGCTCGCCGGAGTCAAGGGCGACACCGCCGCGCTGCTGGTGACCGGAGAGCTTCCGTCCATCAACGGCCACGCCAGCTCGATCGACTGCAAGCTGGGCACGGGAGGGTCCTGCAAGTGAGACCCGGTGAGCGCAAGCTGGTCCACGGCTTCGCGGTCTTCGAGGGGATCGCGTTCCTGGGCGCCCTGATCCTGTTCCTGGTGATCATCGGCAACACCCTGGTCCGCATCAACGACAACCTGGGGAGCACGGCCAGCTCGGCCAACGCGGTCGACGCCAGCGCCAAGACCCTCCCCGGTCTGGTCGACTCGATCACCAACTCGCTGACGGCGATCGACAATGACGTCAAGCCGGTCAAGGGCCAGCTCGACTCGATCAACGGCGGCCTGGGCACCACCCAGAGCGGCCTCGGCGTCGCCGACAGCAACCTGAGCAGCACCAACCAGCTGCTCGGGCACATCGAGGGCAACCTCACCCTCGCCGACCAGTACGCCCACCGCGTCGCCGTCGCCCTGATCGCCGACGACGCCGGGCTCGCCCAGGTCATCGCGAAGGTGGTCGACCTCATCAACGCCGCGGGCGGCATTCACGGGGATGCGGCCAACATCGGCACCGCGGCGGTGCCCATCAACGACCATCTGCACAGCATCTCCAGCAAGGTCAACAATCTGTGCCGGGCGGTCAGCGTCCTGCCTGGCAGCAGCTGCTAGCCACGCTCGGGCTGATACGCACGTGCGGATCGCCGCGGCCGGGGGCCTCGCCCTCTGCATCCTGCTCGCGGGATGCGGGGGGTCGGGGACCCCGGCCGCAAGCTCGGCCTCGACGTCGGCGTCGACCTCGGGGCTGACCCGTCACATCGACCGCGACGCGGGGTTCCAGGTGGACTACCCCAGCACCTGGCACGCGTACCAGCCGGCGGACCCGAAGGTGCAGTACCTGGTGGGTCCGGACGACCACGACTTCGTCCAGGTGCGGGTCATCTCACCGCTGCCGGCGAGCTTCGGACCGGGCGACCTCCCGGCGATGAAGAGGATCAGCGACGCGCTGCTCTCGGGGCAGCCGATCAACATCGTGCAGGAGTCGCAGATCACCGTCTCCGGGCTTCCCGGGTATCAGTACGTGTACACCTTCAAGGATCCATCGGGGCAGATCGGCGTGCATATTCACGTGTTCCTCTTCCAGGCCAACCGGCTCATCACCCTGGTCTTCCAAGCGCTGCCGGAGTCGCAGCTGAAGGCGCTGGCGAAGACCTACGACGCCGTGCTGGCCAGCTTCAAGGTGCTTCCCGTGGCCGCGGCCAGCCCGACAGCGACTCCAACGCGATGACCGTGCCGCCGAACGGCGGTCGCGTGCCATCGCAGCGGACCGCGATCGAGAGCATCGAGGAGGCGACCGTCGAGGCGCGCACCGGGGGCCACACCCTCGGTGGCTTCGTCCGCCGCTGCAACTCGGCGGGGTACGGGTTCTTCGCCCGCTGCCGGGTCTGCCGCATCGAGGTGGCGGTGCACCGCACCGCCGCCGGTTGGAACCACAGCCTCGAGGCGCCCGCCTGCCAGGCCGACCCCGGGGGCACACGGACGCCCTCGCGCAATGGACAGAACGGGCACAACGGGTACACCGGGCACGGGGGATAGGGGGCGCGACGTCCCCTCACCCCTCAGCCTGCGGGCGGCACCTCGACGCCGAGCTTGTCGTTCAGCAGGCCGGGGTCGCGGGTTGGCGCGCGGCAGACCCCGTAGGTGAAGGTCTCCGCGCGGCTGTCGACCGCCTCGGCGACCGTCTGGGCACGCTCCAGCATCCCGAGCGCCTCCTCGAGGCGGTCGAAGGGACCGACGAGCAGCCCGTGGTCGTCGCCGTCGTTGACGGAGACATAGAAGCCCTGGCCCGGTTCCAGCCGCGCGGCATCGCTGCCGCGGTCGGCCCAGGTCAACACTCTGGCCCTCATCGCCAGTCCCTCTTCGTCAGCCACGTCCTTCCCGTCCCCCGCGTGGTTCACAGACGCGGTCGGGCGTGCCATCATCCTGCACGACCCCACGTCCTCTGTCCACGTTCCAGGGGGTACCGATGTCCGCTGCTGTCGCGCACCCGCTGCTGGCGCTTCTCCCGGCGCTGACCCGGACCTTCAACTTCAACCTGAACATCGCGGCCATCACCTTCGCCCTGGGTGGCGCGCTCGCGGGCATGCTGCTCACCAAGAAGAACGTGTGGCTCGGCCTGGCCGTGGGCGCAGCGCTGGGGATCTTCCTCTGGATCAGCGCGGGCTGCCGGCCCACCATCCCGTTCGTGGGCGGGCCGGGCGGCTGAGGAGGACGGCGCCTCAGTCCGGGGAGAGGGGCCCGCGCTTCTCGCGCAGCAGGGCGTCCCAGAAGAATCCGCCCGCCGCCGGGTAGGGAGCGGAGTCGTCGTCGACGGGGATGCGCCGCTCGACGACCACCCGGCCGCGCAGCGGCACCTGCAGCGCGGTGGCGTCGGCGGGGTGCGGCGGTCGGCTCAGCTGGATGCTCACGCCTGCTCCTTGCTCATGGCTCAGCGGTCTGGCAACGCTGCGCCCGCATCGTAGCGGTGCACCGTCGCTGTCACCATGGGCGGTCCGCACAAGCCCACGCCGGGGCGCTTCGCGCAGCCCGTCGACCCTGGGTCAGGACCTCTCCCCGCCACGTCATGGGGCGGCTCCGCTGGACTCGCCGGCACCGTCCGATGCGACCCGGGGCAGCGACAGCACCAGCTCGAGCCCACCGTGGCGGCTGCGACCGGCGGTGATGTGACCGCCGTGCGCCTCGACCAGGCTGCGAGCGATCGCCAGCCCCAGGCCGGTGCCCATGCTGTGACGCGACGGGTCGGCCTGGAAGAAGCGGTCGAAGAGGTGGTCGAGGTTGTCCCGGCTCACCCCCGGGCCGTCATCCTCCACCCGCACCTCGATGGGGAGGGACGCGCCGGTGACCCCGTCCCGGGCGCTGACCCAGACGTGGGAGTGGATGGGGGTGTGGTGGGCGATGTTCTCGAAGAGCGCGACGAAGGTGCGCTGGAGCGCGTCCTGATCGGCCACTCCCGATCCCAGCGTCCCCTCGAGCGAGAGCGAGACCGGGCGGGGATCGCAGATCCGGCGGGCCTCGTCGGCGGCGCTTCGCACCACCTCGTCCCAGTTCACGGGGGAGGGAACCATCGCGGTGCGGGCGTCGGCGGAGGCGAGGGTCAGCAGGTCGCCGACCAGCTGGGAGAGCCGGCGCAGCTCGGTGAGCGCGTTGTCGAGGACCCGGTCACGATCGGCCGCGGGCAGTCCCGGATGCCGGCGCATCACCTCGATGTCGGTGCGGACGGTGGTCAGCGGGGTGCGCAGCTCGTGGGACGCGTCGGCGACGAAGCGCTGCTGCTGCTCGAGCAGCCGTTCCAGCTCGTGGTACGCGGCCTCGACGCGGTCGAGGGAGTGGTTGAAGGCGGTGGTGAGGTGGGCCACCTCGTCGTGCTCGGCCCGCACCGGGACTCGGCGGCTCAGGTCGCCCCCTCGCCCGACGGTGTCCATCGCCCGCGAGAGCAGGGTGATGGGGCGCAGCCCGCGGCCGGCCGCGAGCCAGGCGCCGAGGCCGCTGACCAGCAGGCCGGCCACCCCGGCGAGGATCACCACCTGCACCAGCGAGCGCAGGGTGGTGTCCACGTCCTCGAGCGAGGCGCCGACGGCGACGGCGTCGACGGCCACCGGCCGGCCGGCCGGGGCGACGGTCACCGGCGCGGCCAGCCGAAGCAGCGCGACGGTGTACTCCGCCCCGTCCGCCGACAGGGTGACCACCGCGGGCATCGGCCGGGGCGCGGTCACCCACGCGCGGGCGGGCACGTGGACGCCGGCGGGCGCGTCGTCGGTCAGATCCAGGTCGCCGCCTCCCAGCGGGTGGCCGAGGCTGAACATCGTCGTCGGGTCGGCGCGGCCGCCCACCGTGGCATTGCGCCGCACCGGCGCCAGCAGCGCCGCCGGCGGCAGGCGGCTGAACGCGTTGTCGACCATCTCCGCCCGCCGCACCACCCGGTTGTCGAGGTCGCTGCGCAGCCGGGAGCCGACGGTGATGAAGAACACCGTGGCGATCACCACGACCACCAGCGCCACCACCCCGCAGGTGAGCAGGGTGACGCGCAGTCGCAGCGACATCAGGCCTCCTCCTCGAGCCGGAGCACGTAGCCGACCCCCCGGGCGGTCTGGAGCAGGCGGGGTTCGCCACCCGCCTCGAGCTTGGTGCGGAGGTAGCCGATGTAGACGTCGAGCACCCGGCTGCTCTCCGGGTAGCTCCACACGCCGGCGAGCAGGCGGTGCCGCGACATCACCGTGCCGGCGTTGGCGAGCAGCAGCTGGAGGAGGTCGAACTCGCGCGGCCGCAGCTCGATGCGCCGGTCGCCCCGGCGCACCTCCCGGCTGTTCTCGTCGAGCACCAGGTCGGCGTAGCGGTGCAGCCGGGGCCGGGCCTCGGGGTCGCGCCGGCGGAGCAGGGCGCGGATCCGCGCCAGCAGCTCCTCCAGGGCGAAGGGCTTGACCAGGTAGTCGTCGGCACCGCTGTCGAGCCCCTGCACCCGGCTGGCCACGCCCTGCCGGGCGGTGAGCATGATCACCGGCAGGCTGCTGCCCTCGCGGATCCGCCGGCACACCTCGATGCCGTCCATCTCGGGCATCTGCAGGTCGAGCACGACCAGGTCCGGGGGCGTCGCCGCCACCGCCTGGAGGGCGGCGCGGCCGTCCTCGGCGACGCTCACCGAGTAGCCCTCACAGGCGAGCGCGAAGCGCAGCGACTCCCTCAGGTTGGCATCGTCGTCCACCACCAGGAGCCTGGGCACCAGCAGAGCGTACGAGGTTTCGACCGGGCAGGAGCGAGTCCCTCGGTCGGACCGGCGATCACCGGATAACCGTTCGATGGCCAGCTGTTGCTCCGTGCACAACGCCCGCGCTGCGCGGCCGGCGTAGCATGGGCCGTGACCGGGGTGGCGACCGGGGCCACGGCCCCGCCAGCACGCCGCCGGCGACGCGCCGCGTCCCGGTGTTCGTACACGCAGCACAACGCGCCGCGCCCGCACGGGCTGCGGCACGGCAGCCACGAGGGAACCTGACCCATGAGCCCAGCCGACCTCCTCGACCGCCCGCCCGCAGGCCCCGACCAGCTCGCCGTCAGGGTCGTCGAGCGTGCCGTCGACGAGCTGCTCCGCAGCCGGCCGCGCACCGAGGGGGACGAGCTGCTCGCCCTCGACGCCGTCGCCCGGGCCGCCGCCCGGCTCGCCGCCGAGCGCCGGCCGGAGCGGCGCATGCAGGACCCCGACGGCCCCGTCCCCATGGCGGGCTGGTGGTCGTTCGCCGCCCAGCTCCCGGAGGTCGCGCTCTAGCTCCCTGCCCCTCGCCCATGGGTCCGCGATCGGCGTCCAGCCAGGGGCGGCGGGCTTGTATACCCTGTCGGCCGGGGCGGCACCTCCCGTGCTGCTCGACGGCCACGGCGCCGCGCGGGGGTGCGGCGGATCACCAGGGAGGTTGATCGGTGCATCGGTTTCCATGTCCCGCGCGGCACGCGCGCCCGCCCCGGGTGCCCCTGGCCCTGGTCGCCGGCTCCGCCACCGCCCTCCTGGGCGGGGGGCCCGCCCTCGCCGCCGGGGCCCTGCCCCCGCCGCTGCCCGGTCTCGCCGTGCCCGCGCCGGCCCTGCCTCCGCTCGGCGTCGACACCTCCGCGCTGCGCGTGCTCGGCAGCGGCGTCCTCCCCGGGATCTCCGGGCTCGCCGGCACCGGTGCACCCGACCCCGGCACGGTGGTCCACGTCGGCGTCGGCCTCGCCCACCCCGACCCCGCCGGCGAGGCGGCGACGCTCAGGGCCCTGTACGACCCCGCCAGCCCGCTCCTCCATCACTTCCTCACCCCGGAGCAGGTCGCCCAGCGCTTCGGCGTGGCCCCGGCGGTGCGCGATGCGCTCACCGGCTGGCTGGGTCGGGGCGGGCTGAGCGTGGCCCACGTCGGCGGAGCCGGCGACTACGTCCAGGCCACCGGCACCGTCGCCCAGGTCGAGCGCCTCTTCCACACCACGCTGGCGACCTACACGGCGAAGGGGCAGAGCTTCTACGCCAACCGCACCGCCCCCAGCGTCCCCGCGGGGCTGCCGGTGATCTCCGTGATCGGGCTCAACAGCCTCCAGCGCTTTCACCCGTTCACCCGGACCTCCCCCGCGGCCACAGCGGCGAGCGGGCTCAAGACCGGCCAGCTCGATCCTCAGGACCTGTGGTCCGTCTACCACCAGCCCTCCGAGAACCTCGGCCAGGGCACCACCATGGCGATCTTCGGGGCCGGCCAGGTGGAGACCGTGATCAACGACCTGCGCACCTTCGAGACCAGGCACAACTTTCCCCAGACGGTCACCCGGGTGCACTTCGTCGGCGCCGGTCCTCACGACGACAGCAGCGCCACCGCCGAGTGGGACCTCGACAGCCAGGCCGCGACCGGCATGGCACCGCTGGCGCGCGAGCTGCACTACTACTTCTCCTCCTCGCTCGCCGACGCCGACGTGGCCGCCGGCTTCTCGTCGTGGGTGAGCGACCCCCGCGGCCCGCTGCAGGCCAACGCCTCCTTCGGCGAGTGCGAGACCGGGCCGCTGAACCCGGTCATCTCCAACCCCGCGCTCGATCCCGTCAACCCCGACCAGAACCCGAAGGCGCAGTACGGCACCGAGCTGGGCAACAACCTGCAGCCGGTGGCCGAGCAGATCCTCGCCCAGGGGGTGCTCGAGGGCAGGACGCTGTTCGTCTCCACCGGTGACACCGGCTCGTCCTGTCCCGCCGTGGTGCTGCCCGCGGCCGGCGCCGGCAATGGCGTGCTCAACCAGGTCGTGCCGTTCACCAACTACCCGGCGTCGAGCCAGTACGCCGTCGGCGTGGGCGGCACCGTGCTCTACACCGACGGTGCCAGCAGCGCCCAGCGATCGCTCGAGTACGCCTGGCCCTTCACCGGAGGCGGCTCGGCGCTGCTGATCCCCGCCCCGGCATGGCAGAGGGCCACGCGGAACAACGCCGTCCCCTGCCTCGTCGATCGCTCCGGCGGGCCCACCAACACCGGCCAGCCCTGCCGCGGCATCCCCGACGTCACCGCCATCTCCGGCGACGCGGTGAGCAACGGCTACACGGTGATCGTCAACGGACGCGACTTCCCCGGCGGCGGCACCAGTCTCTCCTCGCCGCTGTGGATGGGGATGTGGGCCCGCATCCAGGCGGCCTCGACCAACCCGCGGGGCAACGGCTTCGCCGACCCCGCCCTCTACGCGATCGGGAACGACCCGGTGCGCGCGGCGCGCGACTTCCACGACATCACCGTGGGCGCCAACGGCGCCTACGCGGCGACCTCCGGCTGGGACTACGTGTCCGGCTTCGGCAGCCCCGACGTCACCAGCCTGATGCGGGACATCGACGGCCGCACCGCGCCGGTGGCCGCCTCGCCGAACGGCACCGGGCCGCCCGCGCCCAGGGCGGTGCCGCCCTCCGAGGGTGTGGCCGCGATCACCGACCAGGTGGCCGGGCTGGTCGCGCAGGTGCCCATCCCGCACGGCGCGGCGGCGCGTCCCCCGGCGGTCCCGACGCG
>JAQBPH010000198.1:0-3856 GCA_028287625.1 Chloroflexota bacterium
CTCCCTCGAGGCCGCGGTGCAGGTGATGATCGCGGCCATCCGCATCGGCGTCCAGCTGGCGGTGAAGTTCACCTGGCAGTTCGGCATCAGCGTGGTCACCCAGGAGACCGCCAACGCGATCCAGGGCCAGGGCCTCGACCACGTCAACCTCCTCCAGGCGGCGGAGTTCGCCGCCGCCGCCACCCTGATCCCCGGCCTGGGAGGGAAGGTGACCATCGGCGGCAGGCAGGTGCTGGAGGGGGCGTCGGGTGCGCTGGTGAGCGGTGCCCTCACCGACACCGCCATCCAGGGCATGGAGGCGGTCTGCGCCGCCCTCGACATCTCCCTCGAGGCCGCGGTGCAGGTGATGATCGCGGCCATCCGCATCGGCGTCCAGCTGGCGGTGAAGTTCACCTGGCAGTTCGGCATCAGCGTGGTCACCCAGGAGACCGCCAACGTGATCCAGGGCCAGGGCCTCGACCACGTCAACCTCCTCCAGGCCGCGGAGTTCGCCGCCGCCGCCACCCTGATCCCGGGAGTGGCGGGGAAGGTGACCATCGGCGGCAAGCAGGTCCTGCAGGGGGCGACGGGTGCCTTTGTGAGCGGCGCGCTCACCGACACCGCCATCCAGGGCATGGAGGGGCTCACCGAGGGCAAGCCGTTCAGCCCCGGCGAGGTGGTCGCCTCCGGCGTGCTGGCCATGGGCGGCCACGCCGTCGCCGGTGCGATCGGGTCCCGTCTCGGCGCCGCGCAGGACGGGGACGTGGCATCCAGGCTCCGGAAGCTGTGTCCCGACGCCGCCCAGCTGGAGCGACTCCAGCTGGCGGTGGAGAATCCGTCGACGCTGGAGAAGTATCTGGGTCGCATGAATCCAGACGCTCTGGAGCGGTCGATCGCGGAGACGTCTTCTCGGGGCGTCCCTCAGGGGATGACCGGCGAGCAGTTCACACAGCTGTCGGAGAAGGTCCGGACCGCCGCCGGCAGGTACGGCGACGACATCCGTATCCAGGGCAGCCGGGCAGCAGGCGCCGCGGTTCCCGGCACGTCGGACATGGACATCGCGATCCGTGTCTCTCCACAGCGCTTCGAAGAGATCATCCGGGACCAGTTCGGGACACCCAACCCGGGCAGCAGCCGGGAGGCGACGATGCTCCACGCCATCGAGACGGGGAAGATCCAGCGGGGGGAGCTGCGACTGTCGAGCCTCGGAAGACAGCTGTCGGCAGACACGGCCATCGAGAAGGTCGACATCTCCGTGATCGAGGTGGGGGGCACCTTCGACAAGGGACCGTGGATCCCACTCCGATGATCGGCGACACCGCGGTCTCGGATCTCATGGACGCCAAGGTCTTCGTCGACGGGCCCGTGGACCTGAGCGGCCTGGTGGCGGCTCTGGCGGCGTTCGCGCACGGGAGCGTGGATGGGAACTGGGTCATCGCCGACGACGTCCACCTCCTGGTCGACGAGAACGACGAGGCCGATCCCGCTCGTCGCGCCCTCCGACCGAAGGGTTTCCTGTACTTCTCGCTGTTCGTCGAGGTCTACTTCTCGCCCTCTCGACCGGTCGCAGAGCGTGCCGAATGGCTCGGGAGGGTGCTCGAGCACCTGTGGGCTCACGACATCGCCGCGGTCGCGGCCTGTGACTACGAGGACGCGCTGCCCCATGCCGGCGGGGTGGGTGATCCAACCCTTCCGTGGCCCGGGATCACCCAGCCCTCGAACCATGACCACGTCGCTTAGCTATACCGTCGGGAGTGAACCGGATCGTGGAGGACCTCGTCGCCGATCTGATCTGTGACGATGTCGTCTGGGCGGAGATCAACAATGAGAGTGGGCATCTCGAAGTCGAGATCTACAGTCGCCCGGATGGTGGGCCCTGGCGCTTCCCGCTCGACGACATGATGGCGGTGATCGCAGCGGCCAGGGAACGGCTCGCTCAACTTCGCACGGAGGAGCGCTGATGGCCGCGCGTCCATGACCCCTGGGAGGGTCAGGTATCCGGACATGAGACGCGAGGTTGCGCTGGCAGTCGAACACCTCGCGGATCCCGAGTATCAGCGGCGGGTGTGGGTGGAGCGCACGTACCCGAGTCCCACCTACCACGACGACCTGAATATGACACTGCACACCCTGTACGACGACACCGGGATCGCCACCGACGTCCAGCGTGAGATCGGCGCAACACTGCTGAACGAGAGAGAGGCGGGCCTCGTGCAGGAGGTCGTGCGAGCGCTCGATGACGTTCTCGCCGAGGTCGGGAACCAAGCAGCGGACGACGCGATCCTGAGCTCGAGTCGCTGGCCGAGGGTTGTGGCGGCGGCCGCGGAGGCGTGGCGGGAGATGAGCGGCGCAACCGGCGGTGGGGAAGCAGCCTCGAGCGACGGGAGATAGGGCACCGGTGATCATCGGAACGGTGGTGGAGAACACCACCGGCGCGGAACACGGAGGCGTCGTCTATGATCGATGGCTGATCGTCCGGCTGGCCGACGGCTGCCGAATCGACGTCTTCGATCCGGGTCCGCCGATCGGCGATCCGCTAGTCCCCGGGACGCCGGCCGAGCTTGCGCTGGTCGCCGCCGTTCCAACGGGGGTACGTGTCGACGGGCTGGGGAGCCAACCGAATTTGGCACGGCGAGGTCGTCGATACCGCGTGGCGGGCGGCCCCGGACACCCTCGAGGTGGTGCGGCCCAATCTCACCGAGCACCCGTGGGTGGTGGTCGAAACACCGCTCGGCGGTCTGCTGCTCTCCCCCAATGACCTTCCCGAAGACGTCTGCCAGGCGGCCTCCGTGTCATGGGACGGCAGCCGGCTCGACCTCTTCGGGTTCACCCGCACCCGAGATCAGGCGGTCCGACCATCGACGTGAAGCTACCAACGAGCGAGTTGTACAAGGTGCACGTCAATCCATGGCTACCCGAGTGATCGACGAACTGCTGCTCCGCGGACTCGACGACTGGCTGCAACTGGCCGAGGTCGTCTTCGTCGTCGGGTCAGCAGACCCAGCGCTGTCCAAGGATGAGAAGAAAGTGCGAACTCTCGAGGTCGTCAGCGAGATGCTCGACGGCGGTTTGGTGGAGGCCGGTGACGTCACTGCGGACGGTTTCGTGTCCTGGCGACTCTCGGCGATCAACACCATCATCGACCGCTGGAGTCGTTTGGAAGAACTGCCAGGCATTGGTGAGGTGTGCTGGTTGGCCAACACACCGGCGGGGGACGCAGCCGCCAGGACGGTCGCCCTGTTCCCGGCAGCGGGGCCGGGTGAGCCTCGTCGGGGTGCCGTTTCATGAGAACTGCCATCGCGGTCTGCCGCTCGCCCCTCGGACATTCCCGACGGTGTGCGCGAGTGAACGTCCATGTCATGGGATGACGGCCGGCTCGACCTCTTCGGATTCACCCGCAACGCACTGACTGCTGCTCCGGCTGCTGGCCGCCGCTCGGTCCGGTCGCCTGCGCGCCGTCCAGCATGGCTGGGGATGCTACTGCTGTGCCCAGGTGTGGCACCGCCCGGCCGAACGGCGTGGAAGACAATCGTCTTCCGGGATCTGCAGGACATGCTGGCCCACCTCCGGGTCAACGACTGAGGGAGGATGGAAGAGGGAGCATGGAAGAGGTACTCATCATCGTCCCAGAGGACGTGACGGTGGACCGCATCGGTGAGGTGCTCGAGCGCCACTGGACCCTCGAGCAAGGGTACGCATCGCCCCATGTGGAGTTGAGCCTCACCGAGCGAGCCTACGTCGTCGAGCTGGCCGATCCGACCGAGGAGGATCTCGACGACCTGTTCTTCGAGCACGCTGACATCCGAGACACGCTGGCGGAGCGGTTCGGCCGCTATCGCATTCTCGCACTGCGCTACCGGTCGCCTGCGCTGGCCCG
>JAQBPH010000203.1:0-4025 GCA_028287625.1 Chloroflexota bacterium
CCGGTGCCGATGAAGCGGAACCCCTGCCCCTCGATCTCCGCGGAGCGGCGGCGGGTGTCGGTGAAAAGCGAGTTGCCGCCGTCGATGACGATGTCGCCGGGGTCGAGGTGGGGGAGGAGCTCGGCGATGGCGGCGTCGACGGGATCGCCCGCCTTGACCATGAGCAGGATGGGCCGGGGGCGCTCGATCGCGGCCACCAGCTCCTCCGGCGAGTAGGTGGGGGTGATCGACCCCTCGCCGCCGTGCTCGGCGAAGAACTCCCGGGTGCGTGCCGCGGTGCGGTTGAACACCGCCACCGGCACCTCGTGGTGCGCCAGGTTGCGGGCCAGGTTCTGACCCATCACGGCCATGCCCAGCACTCCGAAGCGGCTGGCTGCGGTCATCGGCGGCGGTCCCCCTCGGCGGTGCCTGGCGGAGCTCGGAAGGGCGGCGGAGCCGGCCCCTGCGCAGCTTGGCACAGCCAGCCGGGGCACTGTAACCGCCCGTCCTGGGCGCCGTTCCACTCAGCGACGACGGAGCCGGGGAAATGGGGTCATGACCTACGTCACGCTGGCAGGCCTGGTGGTGCTGGTGATGTTCGCCCTGTTCCAGGGGTTGGGACAGCTGCGGCGCAACCTCTTCCAGAGCCGCTCCTACCGTCACGGCGACGACTCCGACTGGGAGTGCCAGCGCCGGGTGCGCCTCCGCCGCCAGTAGGGCCCGGTCCCTCAGGCCGCCTCGGGAACCATCGCCGGGGTGGGGGCGGCGTCGGCGGCGCGGCGGGCGCGGCGGCCAAGCCCCCAGATGACCGCGCCGGCGACCGCGAAGGGCGCCATCTGCAGGTCGACGAGCAGTGAGACCGAGGCCGCCTGGGTGGTGCCGATGCCGTCGTGGGCGAGCAGGCCGACCAGGATCCCCTCGCGCAGACCCAGGCCGTTCACCGAGAACGGCGCCAGGGTGCCGAGCAGCGAGATCGGGATCACCAGGGCGAACACCTCCGGGTCGGTGCTGATCCCCGCCGCGTGGGCCATGGTGCTGAGCGCGAGGAGGTTGAAGCCCCAGCTGGCCACACCGCTGCCGAGCGAGGCGGCCAGCAGCCGGGGGTGGTGGGCGTAGCCGTCGAACGTGCCGGTGAAGGGGCGGACCGCCGCCAGCAGCCGGCGCACCGGCCCGGCGCTCGCGCCGAGGCGGCGGACCAGGGTGTCGGAGCACAGCAGCCCCGCCAGCAGGACGAGGATGAGCAGGGCCAGCGAGGCCGCCACGGCGGCGGGCATGAGGCCGAGACGGGCGTCGAGGCGGTCGCGCATGACCACTGCGGCGAGCGCTCCCCAGAGGGCGATCCCGAGGGCACCGGCGAGCCGGCCGCCGACCACCGCGGCGAGCGCCGGGCCGCTGCCGATGCGCCGTCCCGTCTCCACCACCCGCACCGCGTCGCCGCCGACGCCGCCGGGGAGCAGCTGGCCGGCGAAGAGGGCGCGGAGGTAGAGCGAGATCAGCGCCCGCCAGCTGGGGCACGGTCCCGGACCGTGCAGCAGCACCGCCCAGGACACCATGCCGAGGAGCACCGAGACGCCGGTGAGGCCGACCCCCGCGGCCACCCAGCCGGGATTGACGTCGGCGAGCCGCCGGGCCGCCTCGGGCACGTCGACGGCACGCACCAGGAGGATCAGGCCGACCGCCGTCCCCAGCGCGCGCAGCGGGGTGGAGCGCAGCACCGCGGCGGCGACGCCCCGGCGTCGGGGGCACCCGGGTGCTGTCGAGTCCGCCGCCGTCAGCATCGTGTGCCGCTCATGCTATCAGGGCTCCGGAAAAGCCCAGGATTCGCTCATGGACGGAGATCCGACCTCACGGACGGGCGGACGCCGCCGTCATCCCCGGCGGTCGCACCCCACCCTGCGACACAACGATCCCGGAGGGCCGATCCTTGCGCGCCGCCGCGGAGGCGGGCGGCGGCCACTGCTGCGGTGACGCTCAGGCGGCGGGTGGCCTCAGCCGCCGCTCGACGTCACGAGCCCCCATGGTGGCACTCCCCCAGGTGACCGTCCCGTTGGGCCACACCGTCGCCGAGGCGCCCTTGGGTTTCACGAGCAGGACCTCGCCGCCGGCGACGAAGACCGGGGCTCTCCGCTGCTGTGCCAGCCGCCGGGCGCGGTCGAAGGGACGGAGGGGGCGATCGACGGGTGCGCTCATGATCACAGTCTTCCACGATTTCGAGCACCTGAAAAGACGTTGCATCGGCCACCGGTGTCCGCCAGCGGCGGCGATATACTCGGGTCGCCCATGGAACGAGAGTCTCAGCGCGACGCGTCCCCGCCACCGACCGAACGTCCGGCCTGGACACTGCTGAGCAACCACGGCCTGGTGCTGCTCTGCATCGCCAACGAGCCGACCATGCGGGTGCGTGACATCGCCGCGACCGTCGGGATCACCGAGCGTGCCGCGCAGCGCATCGTCGGTGAGCTCATCACCGGCGGCTACATCAGCCGCCGCCGCGAGGGCCGGCGCAACGTCTACGAGGTGCACCGCAACGCCCCCCTCCGCCACCCCGCCTGGGGGGAGCGCGAGGTGCGCCACCTGCTGGTGATGGCCCGAGCCTGATCTCGCTGACACCTCGCTGAACCGCTGTGCGTCATGATGTCGCGGGGCGGAGGCGGGCCGTCTCCGCGGAAGGGATCAGAGCAGGGGAGGGCTGCCGGCGATCGAGCCGGTGGCCGGGAGGACTCCCCGGAAAGTGGGCGCTTCAGCGTCCGAGGGAAGGGGAAGTCGCGCATGGGGGCCCATCGGACCCGCGCGTGTCATCGTCGCCGGCCGGCGCTCGTGCTCGCCGTCACGCTGCTCGCCGTCGCCTCGCCGCTGAGCGCCCGGCCGGCGCACGCCGCCTCCCCGGACACCGTGGTCCGGGCCGTGCTCGACGAGATCAGCATCCACGGGTGGAACCCGGCGGTCGGTGGCCTCTACATCAACTGGTCGGTCGACGATCCCTCCCAGGTGAACCAGCCCGGCGGGATGGTCACCCGCCACGACGGGCTCACCGAGCTGCGCGACCTGGCGAACATGCTCTGGTACCAGCGGCGCCACCCCGGCGACCGCTCGCAGGCGGCGGCGATCGCCCGCCTGGCGCCGGTGGTCCAGGGCGAGTTCCAGCGCTACGGCTCCGACAAGGGCTGGGTCTACTGGGAGCTGCTGCGGCTCGCCGACCTCGGCGGTGGCCGCGCCTTCACCGATGAGGCGCGGACCTTCGCCGCCCACCTCGCCACCATCGTCGACCCCGCCACCGGGGTCTCCCACGGCCCGCTCAGCGCCTCGACCGCGGAGGCGGCGGCCAGCTGCCCCGACGGCTTCCGCGTCGACCACGACCTCGAGAGCGGCCTCGCCCTGGCCGATGCCGGCGCCCGCTTCGGCGACGCGTCGTGGGCCGCGCTGGGGGCGCGCGAGGTCGACGTGGTCGTCGCCCAGACCTTCGACACCGCCCACCACCTCTTCAACCGCATGGTCTGCCAGGGGGCGGTCTGGGACCAGCACGCCAAGATCGGCGAGCAGGCCGACGACATCAGCGCCCTGCTCGACGCCGGCGCCGCCACCCACAACGCCGCCTACATCGCCCGCGCCCAGGAGATGCTCGACACCCTCGCCGGTCCTGCCGGAGGCCTCCACGACACCGCCCGTGGCGGCTACTGGTTCACCCTCGACATGGGCACCGGCGCGGTCGACAGCAGCTACAAGGAGACCCGCCAGCTGGCCATGCTCGGCGCCTTCCACCAGGCCGACGCGCTCACCGGCGGCCGCTACGCCGCCGCCGAGGCGGAGATGGTCCGGGTGGCGCTGCAGATGTTCACGCCGGCGCCGCTGTCCGGCTACCCCTATCGCGAGGCGCCGCAGTTCGGCTTCTTCGGCAGGGAGCGGTGGATCACCACCGAGTCGGCGGGCATCGCCCTCGAGGCCCTGCAGGCCTCACTCGGCGACGTCCCGCCCACGCCGGTGCGCGTGCCGGCGGCCGTGCGACCGGCTCCGCGGGTCGCCGCCGTCCCCCCGCCGCCGGCGCCCGC
>JAQBPH010000210.1:0-7547 GCA_028287625.1 Chloroflexota bacterium
GGCCCGCCAGGGGCCATCGCTGACTTGCGACCAGACGGGGGGGACGCAGTCCCCCCCGAGTCAAAACCGGCGGCAGAGCGGCCCCCCGCGAATCTCAACCGGCGGCAGAACTGCCGAGCATCTCCACCGGCGGCAGAACTGCCGGGCATCCCCACCGGCGGCAGATCGGCCGAGCATCTCCACCGGCGGCAGATCGGCCGAGCATCTCCACCGGCGGCAGAACCGCCGAGCATCCCCACCCGCGGCAGAACTGCCGGGCATCTCCACCGGCGGCAGAACTGCCGGGCATCTCCACCGGCGGCAGATCGGCCGTACATCCCCACCCGCGGCAGAACTGCCGGGCATCTCCACCAGCGGCAGATCGCCGAGCCCGCTCGGCCGACGGCAGATCGGCCCCGGGCTTCTCCACCGCATCGCAGATCGGCCGAGCATCCCCACCGGCGGCAGAACCGCCGTGAGCCACCCCTCAGCCGGCGGGGGCCTCCTCCAGGAGGCGGCGGGCCTGCTCGGCCTGCATCAGCGGCTCGATGAGGAGGTCGAGCTCGCCGTCGAGCACCTTGTGGAGCTGGTGCACCGTGAGGTCCACGCGGTGGTCGGTGATGCGGGACTGGGGGTAGTTGTAGGTGCGCACCTTCTCGCTGCGGTCGCCGGTGCCCACCATCGACCTGCGGGTCTCGCTCATCTCGCGCTGGCGCTCCGCCTGGGCGAGGTCGTAGAGGCGTGCGCGCAGCACCCGCATCGCCTTGGTCTTGTTCTTGAGCTGGGACTTCTCGTCCTGACAGGTCACCACCAGGCCGGTGGGCTGGTGGGTGATGCGCACCGCCGAGTCGGTGGTGTTGACGCTCTGGCCGCCGTGCCCGGTGCTGCGGTACACGTCGATCTTCAGGTCGTTCTCGTCGATCTGCACGTCGACCTCGTCGGCCTCGGGAAGCACCACGACACTCGCCGCAGAGGTGTGGATGCGCCCCTGCGACTCGGTCTCGGGCACGCGCTGCACCCGGTGCACCCCGGACTCGAACTTGAGCCGCGAGTAGGCGGCGGCGCCGTGCACCTCGAAGACCACCTCCTTGAAGCCGTGCCCGGAGGGGTTGGAGTCGAGCACCTCGACGCTCCAGCGGCGACGCTCGGCGTAGCGGAGGTACATGCGGAAGAGGTCGCCGGCGAAGAGCGCCGCCTCGTCGCCGCCGGTGCCGGCGCGGACCTCGACGACCACGTCGCGCTCGTCGTTGGGATCGGTGGGGACGAGCAGCAGGCGCAGCCGCTCGTGGGCGCTCTGCTCGCGGTCGCGCTGGAGGCGCAGCTCCTCCTCGGCGAGGGCGACCATCTCCGGGTCGCTCTCCTGCCGGCGCATCTCCTCGGCCTCGGCGGCGGCCTCCTCGGCGCGGCGCCAGACGCGGCCGGTCTCGACCACCTCGCGCAGCCGCGCCTGCTCCTGGGAGAGCCGCTGCAGCCGCTCGACGTCCTGGTAGGCGTCGGGCTCGCTCAGGTCGCGCTCCAGCTCCTGGTAGCGCTCCTCGAGAGCCTGCAGGCGTCCCTCGATCCCGCCCATCGCGGCGCCCGTGATTACGAGGCCAGAGAGAGCGGCGTGCCCGGAGCCCCCACGTCCCCGGCCCGCGCCAGCGCGAGGGCCTCGATGGCCACCTCCATCTGGGCGTCGTCGGGCTCGCGGGTGGTGAGCCGCTGGGTGGCGAGGATGGGGATGAGGGCGAGGCGTCCCAGAGCGGTGTGCCGCGCTCGGGCGAGGCCGCGGATGCCCTCGTAGGCGACCGCCGCCACCACCGGGATCAGCACCACCCGGCTCAGCACCAGGAGCGGCACCGGCAGGCCGCCGAAGGGGGCGAACACGACGATGCTCACCAGCGCGACCACCACCAGGAAGCCGGTGCCGCAGCGCGGGTGCAGGCGGCTCGCCCGGCGGACGTGCTCGACGTCGACCGGGTCTCCCGCCTCGAAGCAGTTGATGGTCTTGTGCTCGGCGCCGTGGTACTCGAAGACCCTGCGCACGCTCGGCACCTGAGCGATGAGCCCGAGGTAGCAGAGCAGCACGCCGGCGCGGGCGACGCCCTCGATGACCACGAAGCCGACGCTGCGGTCGCCGTGGTGGATCAGCCCCGCCAGGCCGAGGGGGAGTCCGACGAAGAGCAGCAGCCCGAACACCGCCGAGGTCGCCATCGTCGCGCGCATCACCCTGGGGGAGAGGTGGATGCCGTCCGCCCCCGCCTGGACGTTCGCCGACCAGGCCAGCGCCCGCATCCCCAGGTGGAGCATCTCGATCAGGCCGGCGATGCCGCGGAAGAACGGCAGCGCCCACAGCCTGCTGGTGTAGACCCGCGAGGTCAGCGGCTCGGCGATGCTGACGATGGTGCCGTCTCGGCGGCGGGCGGCGACCGCATAGTGCCTGCGGCCGCGCATCAGCACGCCCTCGATGACGGCCTGGCCGCCGTAGAAGAACTGGTCGGGCTCGGCGGCCATGGCGTCAGGTCAGCCCTTGGCGGCGGCGGCCGCGGCGGCCTTCTCGGCCCGGCGGCGGAAGCGCTCGACCTGACCGCCGGTGTCGATGATGCGCTGGGTGCCGGTGAAGAACGGATGGCAGACCGAGCAGACCTCGGTCTTCAGCTCGGTGTGGGTCGACCCGGTGGTGAAGGTGTTGCCGCAGAGGCAGCGCACCACCGCATCGGCGTGGTATTCGGGGTGGATGCCGGCCTTCATGAATGCTCCTGGGTCGCCAATCGGTCGCGGGGAGAGGCCCGCTCGAATTCGCCCGGAGAATACCACGGAGCGTGAATACCCAATCCCGCCGTCAGGGGATCGTCGCGGGAGCCCCTTCGTCGCTGAGCATCCTGACCCTGGGGCGGGTGAAGTTGCCGTGGGCCACGCCTGGGAGCTCGCGACGGACGTGGTCGAGGGCCTCGAGCATCCCCACCCCCGCGGAGGTGGCGGGGAGCACCTCGAGCAGCCAGTCGTGGTCGACGTTGAGGCTGCGCCACTGCACCTGCTCGACGCCCATCTCGCGGCAGGCGGCGACGGTGCGCTCCAGCTCCTCGGGAGCGTCGGTGACGCCGGGGAAGGTGAGCAGGTTGAGGCAGACCTGGCCGCCCGCCGCGCGCATCACCCGCCCGCACTCCACCACCTCCTCGAGCCCGTAGCCGGTGGGCCGGTAGTAGGCGCGGAAGACCGCGTCGGTGAAGGAGATGGCGCTGATCCGCACCGAGTCGAGCCCCGCCGCGACCAGCCGGCGGAGCGCCGCCGGGCTGCTGCCGTTGGTGTTGACGTGGATGGTGGCGGCGGGGTGCTCGGCCCGGATCCGCCGGGTGGCCTCCTCCAGGGCGGCGGCGCGGGTGAGCGGCTCGCCCTCGCATCCCTGGCCGAAGGAGACGATCCGGGCGCCGGCGCCGCCGAGGTGGTAGGCGGCGAGGTCCGCGAGCTCGCCGGAGGTGGGCGCGTAGCGCATCCGCGGCTGCGGGGTGGGCACCGGGTCGGGCTGCAGCGAGATGCAGCCGAGGCAGTCGGCGTTGCAGGCGGGGGAGGCGGGCAGCGCCCCCTCATAGCGGCGGTGGAAGGTGTTCTGGGCGGTGTAGCAGTTGTGCTCGAGGGCGCACACGGCGAGCTGCTCGACCACACGGTTGCCGGGCAGCGCCGTCCGGGCGGCGGCCACCGCGGCGCCCAGGTCGCTGCGGCGGAACCGCTCGGGCTCCCACCAGTCGAGCCGGTCGGTGCGCGCCGCCGCCACCATCAGCCGGCCCCGGTGCTCGGCGACGGCCGTGTAGCCGAACAGGGGCAGGCGGGGCACCCCCGGCTCGGGCCGGGAGGCCGGGAGCAGGGTGCGCAGGTGACCCACCGGGAGGACGGCGGCGACGGCGAGGCCGTCGAGGAGCACCTCGCGGCCCTCGTGATCGAGCCCCAGGGCGCGGCGGCCGGGCAGGTGGGCGAGGGTCGCCGCCTCCGGCAGGGGGATGAGTCCCGCCGGGTCGAGGGGCACGAGCCGGCGCCCCGAGCGCCCCGCCGGCCGGGCCTCCACGGTCCTCAGCTCACCGTCCGGGCCGGCGACGCATGCATGCATGACGGAGATGGTAGAGATCGGTCACACGAAGGTCAGACTCCAGAGGGATGATTGTGGGTGCGATGCGACTGAGGATCCCCCGTCCCTCCCGGCGACTGCTCCTGCCCGCCCTGCTGGTGGCGGCGACCGCCGGCGTGGTCTCCGGGGGCACTCCCACGGTGAGCGTCGGCCCGGTGGGCACCCCGGCGCACCGCGCCGCCGCGGCGACCCACCCGGCCGGCCGCGGCGCGACCGCCGCCTCCGGTCCCGCGGTGCTGACCATCGCCTCGCTGCGCACCCTGCACCGGACCGCCGGGCCGGTCGTCCCCCTCGGCGCGCCGCAGGCGGCGCCCGGGTACACGCTGCAGCGGATCAGCTACCGCAGCCAGGGCCTGCGGGTCACCGCCACCCTGGTGGTGCCCAGCACCCCGGGGCGCCACCGCCTGGTGATCGCGCTCCACGGGCTCGCCCTCGCGCGCACCTACCGGGTCGGCGCCGACGCCCTGCCCCTGGCCATCCCGCTCGCCCGCCACGGGGTGCTGGTGGGCGTGCCCGACTACCGCGGCCTGGGCGGCGGCGATGCCGACCCGCGCACACAGGCGCTGCCGCTCGCCGACGCGATCGATGCCCTCAACCTCCTCGACCTGCTCCGCCACGACCCCCGGGTCGATCCCGCCCACGTCGGGCTGATCGCCCACAGCCTCGGCGGCAACGTCGCCGAGATCATGCTCGCCGTCCAGCCCGGGATCCGCACCGCGGTCCTGTACGCGCCCAGCGAGAGCGAGTACTCCACCCTCTACCTGCGCCGGCCGGGATTCTTCGCCGGGCGGCCCGGCCTCGGCACCCCCTCCCAGGACGCCGCCCTCTACCGGGCGATGTCCCCGGGCTCCAACTTCGGCACCCTCCACTGCACCGTGCTCCTGGAGCACGGCACCGCCGACCGGGTGGTGCCGGCCCGGGCCAGCGAGGTGACCAGCCGCGAGCTCAGTGCCGCCGGCGCCACCGTCCGGCTGAGGATGATCCCTGGCGCCGGCCACGACCTCAACCGGCCGATCTGGACCGCCCCGCTCGCCGAGGGCACGGCGTTCCTCCTCCAGGCCCTGTAACAGCGGCGTCACCGTCCTGACAGGTCCGGGCTGGCATCCTTTCCCCGGCGTCCGGCTCTCAGATGTCTCTCAGCATCGGACCGGCACCGGCATGGCAGTCTGTCTCCCGGCAACGATCGGCGAAGGGAGGGTATTCGTGGGAACGACGGTGATCGGGCGGCCGGCAGCCGCCCAGGCGGAGGCGGCGGCCCGGCCGGGCGGCCGCCTCGCCGGGGCCGACCTGCTGCGAGCGGTGGCCATGGTCAGCGTGATCGCCGTCCACGCGGTCGCCTGGATGGCGATTCCCGACGCTCCGGCGGCGGCCTTCTACGGCACCCTCGACCGGCTGCTCCGCTTCGGCGTCCCGGTCTTCGTCTTCCTCACCGCGTACGTGCTGCTGCACCGCTATCGCGACCGCGGCATCGACCGGCGCCGCTTCACCCGCGGGCGTGCCCGGCGCGTGGTCGTGCCCTTCGTCAGCTGGGCGGTGATCTACCTGGCCTGCGCCGCCGTCCTCACCCCGCTGCGCGACCAGATCCACTCCGTCGCCGACCTCGGCGGCATGATCTGGAGCGGCACCGTCGCGGGCCACCTCTACTTCCTGCCCGTCGCCCTGCAGTTCTACGTGCTCTTCGCGCTGCTGCCCCGCAGCCGGCGGGCCGTGGCCGTGCTCTGCGCGGTGGCGATCCCGCTGCAGCTGGCGCTGACCGGGCTGCGGGCCACCGGCAGGCTGCCCGAGGGAGGCATCCTCGGCGACCTCGATGGCGAGCACGCCCAGTGGCTCTTCGTCTGGTGGCTCGGCTACTACGCCATCGGCGCCGCCGCGGCCGCCTGGCGGGAGCCTCTCGAGGAGGCGCTGCGCCGCCATCGCGTCATCGCGCTCACCGCCCCGCTGCTGGCCGCGCCGCCGGTGCTGCTCGACCTGTTCCAGTCCGGCGCCCAGGGCTACGACGAGATCCTCCGCCCCTCGATCATGCTGCTCACCGTCGCGGTGCTCGCCGCCGGGCTCGCCGCCGGTCAGGGCCTCGCCCGCGGTCGCCGCCGGCGTGCCCAGCTGGTCGAGATGCTCGCCCAGCGCTCGCTCGGCGTCTACCTGCTCCACCCGCTGCTGCTCACCGTGATCGGCCGCGCCCTGCAGCTCGACGGCTCGCCGCTGCGGACGGACGGTGACCTCGCCCACAGCATCGCCGCGTACCTGCTGCTGGTGGGCGGCACCCTCGCCGCCAGCCTCGCCGCCGTGGGGGTGCTCTGCCGGATGCCCGGCGGATGGCTGCTCGCCGGACGCACGGAGGGCCGCGGCGCCCGCCGCGATCCCGGGCGGGCGCGCCCGCTGCCGCGCGGAGCGCTGCCGGTGCACATCCCCAGCGAGTGCGCCGTCACCGCCCTGGTGCGCGCGCGGTAGTCGGAGGCTCTGCGCCGGCGCGCAGAACGGAGGGGGAGGCTAGCGAAGCCGGCGGCCCTCCTCGGGGCGGAGCGCGACGTGGTGCTTGGTGGAGATCTCCCGCACGGTGCCGCTGCGCGCCCGCATCACCATGCTGTGGGTCTCCGCCCACCAGTTGTGGTACAGCACGCCCCGGAGCAGCCCGCCGCCGGTGACGCCGGTGACCGCCACGGCGACGCCGCTGCCGGGCACCAGCGCGTCCATGCTCATCGGCGCCTCGGGGTCGAAGCCGGCGGCGCGCACCGCCACCGCCTCCTCCTCGTGGCGCACCCAGGGACGGCACTGCAGCTCGCCGCCGAGGCATTTCAGCGCGCACGCGGCGAGCACCGCCTCTCGGGTGCCACCCGCCCCGAGCATGACGTCGACACCGCTGCCCGGCACCGCGGCCATCATCGCGGCGCCGATGTCGCCGTCGCTGATCAGCGCGACCCGGGCGCCCATCTCGCGGACCCGCTCGAGCAGGGCGAGGTGGCGGGGCCGGTCGAGCATGCAGACGGTGAGATCGCGGACGTGGACGTCCATCGCGAAGGCCACCCGGCGGAGGTTGTTCTCGGGCGTGTCGGCGATGTCGACCGAGCCGCGCGCCGCCGGGCCGACCGCGATCTTGTGCATGTAGGCCACCGGGGGCGGGGCCGCGATGCCCCCCGGCTCGGCGGCGGCGGCGATGCTCAGCGCCTGGGTGAGGCCGCGCGAGACCAGGCTGACGCCGTCGACGGGCACCACCGCCAGGTCGATGCGCTCGCGCCCGCAGCCGATCCTGCGGCCGGCGGCGAGGGTGCCCGAGGGCTCGTCGGTCCCGAGCACGTTGTGGCCGTCGAAGGGCATGCTCGCCAGCGCCTCGGCCATGGCCGCCTGGGCGGCCTCGCGGGTGCCGGTCTTGTCGCCGCGGCCCAGCCAGCGCCCCACCGACAGGGCCGCCGACTCGGTGGCGCGGAGCAGCTCGAGGGCGTGGTTGCGGTCCCGGGCCTGGCCGGCGCGGGAG
>JAQBPH010000242.1:0-13245 GCA_028287625.1 Chloroflexota bacterium
GCGGTGCAGAGCCGGGATGGGATGTGCCGCTTCCCCGGATGCTCGGTGGCGGCGACCTACACCCAGCCCCACCACATCCACCACTGGATCGACCTCGGCCCCACGAGGCTGTGGAACCTCCTGAGCCTCTGTCGTTATCACCACAACCGGCACCACGACGGCGAGTACGAGATCCGCCGCACCGCCGAGGGCGATCTGCGCTTCGAGACCGCCGATGGCCAGCAGATCGGCATGGCCACCGGAGGGTTCTGGAAGCGCCCGAGGGTCAGGGCCGGCCCGGGATGAGGCCGTCGCGCGCCCGCAGATCACACAGCACCCCGCCAACCCGACCACCGCGCGCCCCAGATCCCCCTTCCCCCTGGCCAGACCAAACGACCACACAGCCCCCGAGGTGCAACAGAGTGCCCGTGCCAGGCCCCACAGAGCGACCGCAGGCGCATGAGCAATTCACAGCTCCAGCCTCAGCTGCCGAGTCACCGGCGGCGCCGCATGTCGCGGCGGCCGCTCCGCGGAGATCCCGGCCGTGAGCCGCAGACCGGCGACTCGACCGCTGACCTCCGAGGCAAAGGCCGCAGGCAGATGGCTCCGCCCCCGATAGAGCTCCAGATACCGCGGCAGCAGCTCCGGCCAGTCGGTGGCGAGAGCCTCCAGAAAGTGCTCCCGAGTGCCAGGGGTCAGATTCAGCACCCCGACCAGGAGGAAGGCGGCGCCGGCGTCACGCGCCGCCCGAACCGTGGCCGCGAGCGACTCGTCGCCGTCGCTGATGCCCGGCAGCACCGGCGCCATCAGCACCCCGGCCCGCACCCCCGCGGCCGCCAGCCGCTCCAGCGCCCGCAGCCGCTGCCGCGGCGGCGCCGTGCCCGGCTCGGTGTTCCGTACCACCGCCTCGTCGACGGTCGGCACGCTGATCGACACGCTCACCCCGGTGCCGCCCTCGGCTAGCAGGGCCGCGTCCCGCACCACCAGCGGACCGCGGGTGGTGAGGGTGAGCGGTCGCCGCGCCGCCACCAGCGCCTCCAGGCAGCCGCGGGTCAGCCGGTACCGGCCCTCGGCGGGCTGGTAGGGGTCGGTTGCGGTGCCCAGGCAGACGAGACCCGCCTGGTGCGAGCGGCGGCGGAGCTCGGCGCGGAGCACGGTGACCACGTTGGTCTTCACCCGCACCGTGCGCCCGTAGCGGGCGTCGGAGGGACGGTCCGCGCGGCGCTCGAAGGCGCGCACGTAGCAGAAGGTGCAGCGGTGGACGCAGCCGCCGTAGGGGTTGAGCGACCAGTCGAACCACATCCCGCGCACCCGCTGCAGTGCGCTGCGACACGGGGTCTCGACCAGCTCGGTCGGCGGGCGACGCGGCTGCTCGGACCCCGCCGGAACTGCGCTCACCGGCGCACCCTAGAACATATGTTCGCCCCCGTCAAGCGGGCCGCGACCTCGCGCACAATGGCGGGCGGACGACGCTCAGGGCCTTCGGCCCAATAATCTTTCGGCTGATGAGCCGTGGATGAGTCGAAGACCGCAGGCACTTTGGCAAGGTTGTTCCACTGAGGGCCCCTCATCGGGGCCGCGCGCCCGCCGCCCTGGAGACGCTCATGGACTTCTCCCTCTCCCCGGAGGAGGCACGCTTCCGCGACGAGGTCCGCGGCTGGCTTCGCGACCACCTCGACGACGTCGTCCGCGAGGCGGCGGCCGGTCACGAGGAGATCGAGCGGCGGCGTGAGTGGCAGCGGCGCGTCCACGAGGCGGGCTTCGCCGGGGTCAGCTGGCCTCGAGAGCTCGGCGGCCAGGGCGGCACCCTGATGCAGGAGGTGATCGTCAACCAGGAGATGGCCGCGGCGAGAGCGCCCGACATGCTCAACGTGATCGGGCTGTACATGGCCGGGCCGACCATCCTCGCCCACGGCACCCCCGAGCAGAAGGCGCGCTACATCCCGCCGCTGCTGCGCGCCGACGAGATCTGGTGCCAGGGGTTCAGCGAGCCCAACAGCGGCAGCGACCTCGCCTCGCTGCGCACCCGCGCGGTGGCCGACGGCGACGACTTCGTGGTCAGCGGCCAGAAGGTGTGGACCACGCTCGCGCACGTCGCCCGCTGGTGCATCCTGCTCAGCCGCACCGACGCGTCGGAGTCCGCGCACGCCGGGCTCACCTATCTGATCGTCGACATGCGGAGCCCCGGGGTCGAGGTGCGGCCGCTGCGCCAGATCACCGGCGACGCCGAGTTCAACGAGATGTACTTCACCGATGTCCGGGTGCCCCGCGCCAACCTCCTCGGCGAGGTCGGCGGCGGATGGCGGGTGGCGATGACGACGCTGATGCACGAGCGCGCCACCCTCGGCGTCGGCCTGCAGGTGCGCTCGCGCATCGCCCTCGACGAGCTGTGCGCCCTGGCCCGCACCACCCTGGTCGACGGCGTGCCCCGCTCCGCCGACCCGGTGGTGCGCCAGCGCATCGCCCAGCTGGTCATCGAGGTGGAGGCGATGCGCATCAACGGGCTGCGCGGCCTCAGCCGGGTCCTGCACGGGGAGCAGCCGGGGCCCGAGGGCTCGGTGAACAAGCTGATGTGGAGCGAGCTGAACCAGCGCATCGCCGAGACCGCCCTCGACCTGCTCGGGCCCTACGGCACCCTCGCCGAGGGCGAGGAGCGGGCGCCCCGGGCGGGCCGCTGGGCGTACGGGTACCTGCGCTCGCGGGCCAACAGCATCGAGGGGGGGACCAGCGAGGTGCTGCGGAACATCCTCGCCGAGCGCGTGCTCGGCCTGCCGCGGGGGCGCTGAGATGGACGTCGGCTTCACCGACGAGCAGGAACTGCTCCGCCGCCAGGCGCGCGACTTCCTCGACCGCGAGTGCCCCACCGCGCGGGTGCGACAGGTGATGGAGGACGAGCTCGGCCACGACCCGCGGATGTACGCGCGCATGGTCGAGCTGGGCTGGACGGCGATCCCCTTCGCCGAGCGGCACGGCGGCCTCGGCCTCGGCCTGGTCGACCTCGCCGTCGTGCTCGAGGAGATGGGCCGGCACGTGGTGCCCTCTCCGTTCCAGTCCAGCGTCGGCCTCGCCGGCATGACCGTGGCGGCCAGCGGCGACGAGGCCCAGGCGGCGCGCCTGCTGCCCTCGATCTGCGACGGCTCGCGGCGGGCCACGGTCGCGCTGGTGGAGGAGTCGGGGCGCTGGGACGCGGGCGGCGTGCGGATGGCCGCGGAGCGCTCCGGCGACGCCTGGCTGCTCCGCGGCGAGAAGCTCTTCGTCCCCGACGCGCAGGTCGCCGGCCGGATGATCGTCGCCACCCGCACCGCGGACGACCCCGCCGACGGCCTCACCCTGCTGGTGGTCGACACCGATGCGCCGGGGGTGACGGTGCGCCCGCTGGCCTCGATGGACGCCACCCGCCGCATCGCCGCGGTCGGCTTCGACGGCGTCGAGGTGCCCGGCGACGCGGTGGTGGGCGAGCCCGGGCGGGGGTGGACGGCGCTGCGTCGCGGCCTCGACCGCGCCATGGTCTGCGTCGCCGCCGAGCTTGCCGGTACCGCCCAGCGGGTGCTCGAGATGTCCGTCGAGTACGCGAAGGTGCGCCAGCAGTTCGGCCGGCCCATCGGCGCCTACCAGGCGGTCTCGCACCGGTGCGCCGACATGCTGGTGATGGTCGAGTCGGCGAGGTCGCTCGCGTATCACGCCGCCTGGGCCCTCGACAACGACGTCCCCGAGGCGCCGCTCGCCGCCGCCATGGCCAAGGCCTACGCCGGTGACGCCGCCCGCACCGTCGCCTCCAACGGGCTGCAGGTGCACGGCGGCATCGGGTTCACCTGGGAGCACGACATCCACCTGCACCTGAAGCGTGCGAAGTGGGGCGAGGCCACCCTCGGCGACGCCTCGCACCATCGCGAGCGCGTCGCCCAGATGCTGGAGCTCTAGCCCTGCCTCTGCGTGGCGCCGTCTTCGACCTCGGCGGGGTGATGACCCTGCCCCTCTTCCGCCGGGAGCGCGGCACCGACGACCGCGCCCTCAGCCTGCTCGGCTGGTTCCTCCAGGAGGTGGCCGAGGTCTACGCCCTGCCCACCGGCGACCACGACCTGCACCTGCTGGAGACCGGCCGGCTCACCGAGGCCGAGTACTTCGCGCACCTCTGCGAGCGTCACGCCGCCGCCGGCCATTCCCGGATGGAGCCGGGCGACGCCCGCCAGATCCTCTTCGGACGCCCCATGGTCGCCTCGGAGGCGATGATCGACGCGGTGCGGCGGGTGCGCGCCGCCGGCCACCGCACCGCGCTGCTCACCAACAACGCCCGCGAGTGGGAGGCGACCTGGCGGGCGCTGATGCCCTTCGACGAGCTCTTCGACGTCATCCTCGACTCCTCGGCGGTGGGCCTGCGCAAGCCCGACCCGGCGATCTACCGGTTGACCTGCGAGCGGCTCGGACTCGACCCCGCCGAGTGCCTGTTCGTCGACGACCTCGAGTGCAACGTCGCCGCGGCGCGCGCCCTGGGGATGGAGGCGCTGCTCTGCTCCGACGGCCCGGCCACCGCGGCCGAGGTGCTGCGCCGCATGCTGAACGGCGGCGGGAAGCAGCCGCCGGAGGCCGGGTGAGCGCCCCGGCCCGCGACGCCGGCACGCTCCGTGTCGAGCTCGCCGGCGGCGGGCTCGAGCTCGCCGCGGTCAGCGATCGCGGCACCGTGCGCCGCGAGAACCAGGACCGCTGGGCGTTGCGTCCGCTCCCCGGCGGCTCCGTGCTGGTGCTCGGCGACGGCATGGGGGGCCACGCCGACGGCGCGGTGGCGGCACACCTCGCGGTCGAGGCCGCGGCCGCGCATGTCACCGCCGCGGCCGATCCCGGCTCCGCGCTCGGCGGCGCCGTGGCCAGGGGAGGAGATGCCGTCGCCGCGCACCGCCGCGCACACGGCGGCGCGATGTGCGGCACCACCCTGGTCGTCGCGGTGGTGACCGGCGACCGCGTGCGCCTTGCCAACGTCGGCGACAGCCGCGCCTATCTCATCCGCGACGGCGCCGCCATCCAGCTCACCCACGACCACTCCTGGACCGCCGAGCAGGTGCGTGACGGGCGCCTCGACGCCGAGCGCGCCGTGCACCATCCCGGCCGCAACATGCTCACCCGCGCGCTCACCGGCGAGCCTGTCGACGCCGACCTGTTCACCGCGGAGCTGCGCGGTGGTGACGTCGTGCTGATCTGTTCCGACGGGGTGTGGGACGCGGTCGACGACACCCGGATCGCGGACGCGATGCAGCCCGGCACCGCCCTCGACGCGGCCGCGGCAGCGCTCTGCGACCGCGCTCTGGCGGCGGGTTCGACCGACAACGTGACGGTCGTCGCGTGCCGCGTACACGACGCCGGTGACTGTGCGTAACCAAGCAAGGTTACCGGGTGTTGACGTAGTGGTCGTCGTGCCCGACGATGACTCTCCCGTCCCGCAATCGACGATGACTCTCCCGTCCCGCAATCGAGGAGGCGATGGCTAGGAGCAGGCTCACCCGCCTGGTGAAGGTGTGCAGGATCTGCGGCGAGGGCTATGACGGCTTCAAGTCCCGCGAATCCCGCGGCCGTTTCTGCTCCGCGACGTGCCTGACCGAGGCGCGGCGCCGCCAGCGCGACGGGTTGGTCCTCGAGGAGGAGCCGGCCATCGGACCGGCGATGCTGCCGCCGACCGTCATCCTCGGCAATCGGAGCGCCATCTACAGCCTCGGGCCCGACCTCGCCGCCATCCCCGACGAGGGCCCCGGCCTCACCACCTGAGGGGCTGGGCGCAGGCCGGGGGTCGCGGCTAGACTTGCCCCGCACGCCGCGGGAGCGCGCCGACGCCGGGTGAGGTCATGCCCCGGTCGCGGTCCTCGCGGACTGGAGAACGGTGATGGCGAGACTGTACGCGCAGCTGTTCACCCTGGTGTTCCTGGTCGCCGGTCTCGGTGGCCTGGCCCTCGGGGACGCGGGGCACATCAGCGACGGGCACGCCGGCGGCAACCTCGGCGGGCTCACCCTCCACCTCACCTGGGCGCGCGACGTCCTCGACCTCGCGATCGCCGCGGTGCTCGCCGTCCTCGGCTTCACCCTCCGGGTCTCACGCCAGGTGGTGGGCATCCTGGTGGTCGTGCTCGGGGCGCTGCTCACCGTGCTCGCCGTCGCCGGGTTCGTGGTCGGCGACGACACGCTGGCGACCAAGGGGTTCGTGGGGCTTCACTTCCCCACGGCGATCAACGTGGTCGACCTGCTGTGCGGCCTCCTGGCCCTGGTCAGCGGGCTGGTGACCCTCGCCGACCAGCCCGAGCAGCCCGCCGAGCGGGAGAACCCGCTGACCGGGCCGACCGCGTCTAGGAGCGGGCAGTCGCGCTCCCGTTGACGCTGATCAGCTGACCGTCCTCGGCGTCCCCGTGGCGCCGCGTGACCTTGTCGCGGACGTTGCTCACCACCTCGCCGACCTGGCGGGCGGCGACCTGGGCGGTCGGCGCGACCCGGCGTGCCGTCTCCACCACCTGATTGGCGGCGTCCCGGATGACGATGGCGATGCTCTGAGCCTGCTCGCGGGTCTGCCGACCCTCCTGGGGGGCGACGAGCAGACCGATCACCGTGCCCGCGACGGTGCCGTGGACCAGACCTCGGATGTATCCCACGATGACGCCTCCCAGATGACCACAGTTGATAGCGACAGTATCACGTACAGTCAGGTCAGCGCCGAGGAGCCCCAGGCGCCGTCGGGAATGATGCGCAGCCGCTCGACCGGCTCGCCGCCCACGAGGTGGCGCTCGACGATCTCGGGGACGTCCTCGGGGCGCAGCCGGCCGTACCAGACGCCGTCGGGGTAGACGATGACGATCGGCCCCTGGTGGTGCTGGAGGTTGCAGCCCATCCTGGTGGTCCGCACGTGGCCGAGGCCGCGCCGCTCCACCTCGTCGCGGAGCCGCTGGAGGACGCGCTCCGAGCCCTGGCCGCCACAGTGGTGGCGCCCCGAGGTGGTGCAGACGAAGACGTGCAGGGCGCGCGGCGGTCCGGACATGGGGCCACCATTGTGCTGCGCCGCCCCGCGCCGCCGAGTCGGGGCCGGGCCGGCCGTCCGTAGACTGGGGTGACACCACGGCGCGTCAGCGCCCGGAGGAGAACCCTTGTCCCTCGTCGACCTGCACATGCACACCACCGCCTCCGACGGCGATCTCGGGCCCGAGGAGCTGGTCGCCCGCTGCGCCGGCGCCGGCCTGGCCACCATCGCCGTCACCGACCACAACTCCACCGTCCACGTCACCCGCGCCCGGGCGGAGTGTGACCGGCTGGGGCTCGAGCTCATCCCCGCCTGCGAGATCAGCACGCGCTGGCAGGGGAGGGAGCATCACCTCCTCGCCTACCTCATCCCCCTCGACGACCCCGTCTTCCAGGGGCGGATCGAGAGGGTCCGCGGCGCCGACCTGGCCCGCTCGCGGCGCTGGGTCGACAATGCCGGCGCCGAGGGCCTCGGGCTCACCTGGGAGGCGGTCGAGGCCGCCGTGGGCGCCGACCGGGTGCCCCCCTTCGCGGTGCTCCGCCGCCTGCTCCTCGAGGCCGGCGCCGGCGCCGACCGGATGCTCCCCTACGCCGCGTCGCCGCACCGTCTCTTCTCCGACTGGTTCGCCGCCGGCAGGCCGCTGGCCACCGACCCGCCGTGGCAGCCGGACCTGCCCGAGGCGATCGGCTGGGTGCGCGAGGCGGGCGGCGTGCCGGTGCTCGCCCATCCCGGTGCGACCCTGGGGGAGATCGATCCCGACGCCGCGTTCGCCGAGCTCGCCGGCGAGGGGCTGGGCGGGGTGGAGGCGTGGACCACGTGGCACACGCTCGAGAGCGGCGAGCGGTTCGCCGGTCTCGCCGCCGCGGCGGGGCTGACGGTGACCGCGGGGGCCGACTTCCACGGGCCCACGGTGAAACCCCACGTCCTCGCCCCCGGGCAGGTCACCCACAACGGCCCGGAGGTGCTCGAGGGCCTGCACGGCGCTCGCTAGTCCAGGGACGCGCAGAGGTGCGCACCGCCCTGACATAGTCTCCTGTCATGGAGATCGACTACGCCTTCTTCGCCGAGACCGCGGCGGTCCCCCCCGACCGGAAGTTCTATGTCCTGGGGGGCGGCCTGTTCCACATCGGCCTGCCGCAGATCCCCGGCCGCGCCACCTTCTGCATCGTCGCCGGCTTCCGCTTCGGGCCGGAGGACGCGGACACCGCCCACCATGTCGAGCTCCGCTTCCTCGACGCCGAGGGCAAGCTGGTCATCCAGCCGGTGGAGATGAACTTCCAGTCGGGCCCGCCGCCTCCGGGTGAGGAGCTCGACATCTGCCTGCCCACGGTCACCTACATCAGCCCGATGTTCGGAGAGCCTGGGCGCTACACCGCCGAGTACTGGGGCGACGGCGAGCTGCTCGCCCGGGTGCGCCTGCGGGTGCAGGAGCAGCAGGTCCAGCAGCCGGTGCCCGCGCCCGGCTGACCTCAGGGCCGGCCGTTGGGCGCGTACTCGTAGAAGCCGCGCCCGCTCTTCTGGCCCAGCCACCCGGCGGCGACCATCCGTCGCAGCAGCGGCGGCGGGGCGTAGTCCGCGTTGGCGTACTCGGCGTGCAGCGCCTCGCAGACGAAGAGCGTGGTGTCGAGGCCGATGTAGTCGAGCAGCTGCAGCGGCCCCATGGGGTGGCCGCAGCCGAGCCGCATCCCCTCGTCGATGTCCTCGCGGGTGGCGAACCCGGACTCGTACACGCGCACCGCGTGGGTGAGGAAGGGGATGAGGAGCAGGTTGACGATGAAGCCGCCGCGGTCCTGGGCGACGATGATCCGCTTGCCCAGCCGCTCGCCGAACTCGCGGGTCTGCTGGAGCGTCTCCTCGCTGGTGGCGATGCTGCGCACCAGCTCGAGCAGCTTCATCACCGGCGGCGGGTTGAAGAAGTGGGTTCCGATCACCCGGTCGGCGCGCCGCGTCGCCCGGGCGATCTCGATGATCGGCAGCGACGAGGTGTTGCTGGCGAGGATGGCGTGCTCGGGCGCGATGTCGTCGAGCCGCTGGAACACCTCGACCTTGTCGGCGAGCCGCTCGGCGACCGCCTCGATGACGATGTCGCAGCGCTCCATCGCCTCCAGCTCGGTGGTGAAGGAGATGCGCGCCGTGATGGCGGCGACCTCCTCGTCGGAGAGCTTGCCGGTGCGCCGTCCGCGCTCCAGCGAGCGCTCCACCCGCTGCCGCGCCGCCGCCAGAGGGCCGGCCTGACGCTCGCACACCAGGGTGCTCATCCCCCTGCGCGCGCACACCTCGGCGATGCCCGAGCCCATCAGGCCGCCGCCGACGATTCCCACGTTGCTGATGGCCATAGCCGTCCTCCGCGCGCGGTCGTGAAGAAGGGAGAGTGATGCCGCCGCGTCAGCGGCCGCCGGGTCCCGGAGGTCCCGGCGGCCCGCCGCCGGCTCAGCCGGCCTGGAGCTGGCCTCGCACCGCACCGCCGGGATAGGCGTTGCTGTGGATGTTCACGTAGTAGCCACTGGGATCGGCGGCGATGCCCTGGAGCACCGGGCCGGGTGACGCCACGCAGGTGTGCGCGGCGGTGGGGGAGAGCACCACCACGATCGGGCCGCTCGTGCCCGCGGCGCCCTTGTGGATGTGGGCGGCGCTGGGGGTGCCGACCTGTGGCGACCAGCTGAGGTCGTAGCAGAGCTGGCCGGCGGCGGCGTCGATCGTGACCTTCGCCGCGCCGGTGCCGCCCGCCGGGCCGGCGGTCGGGGTCTCCTCGGAGGCGGAGAGGGCGGCGTGATACGGCGAGGCCGCCGCCGGGGCCGCGCTCGCCGGCGTCGCCGCCAGCCCGAGCCCGATCACCGGGACGGCCATCAGGATCCTGAGTACGCGCATGTAAGTCCTCCTCCTTGCGGTGCGGTGGACCTACCGCACCGTCACCGTTCCCTTCATCGTGGGGTGGAAGTCGCAATGGTAGTCATAGGTGCCGGCCCTCCCGAAGCCGTGCTCGAAGGTCCCCGAGGTCAGGCCGTTGGGGGCGCTGCCGAAGGAGTTGGCGTCGGCGGTGACGGTGTGCGGCACATCCCCGTCCTGGAACCTCCAGACCACCCTGCCGCCCGCCGCGACGGTCACGGCGGCCGGGGTGAAGGCGAGGTTCCTCACGCTCACCGTGGCGGGTGAACCGCCGTTCGCGGAGCTGGAACCCGAGCCGGATGTCGTGGACGGAGCCCCCGGCGGGCCGCACGCGGTCGCCAGGAGGACGAGGAGGGAGAGGGCAGCCCATCCGGCCCGCCCGGTCTGGATCAACACTCTGTCCCTGAGGATACGCGCCCGGACCCGGCACCCGAGTCGGGGGTCGGCGAGGGCTCTCCCTCAGAACGGGACCGTGCGCGTCACTCGGCCGTGGCCACGGCGTCCGGCTCGTGGTCCGAGAAGTCGGCGTAGAAGGCCTGGCCGCACCCGCAGGCGCTCTTGGCGGCGGGGTTGGCGAGCCGGAAGCCACGGCCGCGGTGGGAGCTCTCGTAGTCGAGGATCCCGCCGTCGAGCATGGCCAGGCCGTCCTGCTGGACGGCGATGCTCACGTCCGGGGCGGCCTCGAAGACGACGTCGTCGCCGTTCACGGCGTCGAGCTCGAAGTAGACCTTGAAGCCCTGGCAGCCGCCCAGCCGGAGGTCGACGCGGAAGGCGGCTCCGGGCCGGCCCTCCTCCACGCGCAGGGCGCGGATGGCCTCGACGGCGTCGCTGGTCCAGAGCAGGGTGGGAGGGCGGTGGGAGGGGGCGGGTGTGCTCATACCGGTGTCTATGATGGCACCGACATGCCCGCACCGAGCCGCGTCGCCCTGCTCAGCGACGATCTGATGTTCCAGAGCCAGCTCGCGGCCGCGGTGCGCAGCTGGGGCGGCACCCTGCTCACCGCCCGCGCCGGCGACCTCCCCGAGGCCGACGCCGTCTTCGTCGACCTGAACCGCGAGTCCGAGCCCCGGCTGGGGGCGATCACGCGGCTCCGCGAGGCCAGGCCCGAGACCCCCATCGTCGCCTTCTGCCACCACGGCGAGAAGCGGCTGCGCGAGCAGGCGATGAGCAGCGGGGCGAGCAGCTGCGTGACCAACGGCGCGATCCAGGCCACCGCGCTGCGCATGGCCGGCCTGCCCGTGCCCGGGGAGGCGCGCGGTGACTGACCTCGACATCCGCCTGCGCGCCGCTGCCGGCCGCGTCGCCGGCGAGGTGGTCGAGACCCGGCGCGACCTCCACCGCCATCCCGAGCTGTCCCATGCCGAGCACCGCACCGCCGAGCTCTGCGCCAGCCGCTGCGAGGCGCTGGGCTTCACGGTGCGCGACGGGGTGGGCGGCACCGGGGTGCTCGCCGACCTCGACAGCGGGCGTCCCGGGCCGACGGTGATGGTGCGTGCCGACATCGACGCCCTCCCCATCCTCGAGCGGGGCGACCAGCGGGTCTGCCGCTCCGAGACGGACGGGGTGATGCATGCGTGCGGCCACGACGGCCACGCCGCCATCGCCCTCGGAGTGGCCGGCGTGCTCCGCGACCTCGGCGACAGCTGGGGCGGCCGGCTGCGGATGTGCTTCCAGCCCGCGGAGGAGGTCGCCGAGGGGGCGATGCCGATGATCGCCGACGGCGCCGCCGACGGCGTCGACCGGGTGCTGGGGCTGCACCTCTTCACCCCGCTCCGCGCCGGGCGGGTGGCGGTCACCCCCGGGGTGCTCTTCGGCAGCGCCGACGCCTTCGACATCACCATCCACGGCCGCGGCGGTCACGGCGGCCTGCCCCACGACGCCATCGACCCGGTGGTCGCCGCCGCCCAGGTCGTGATCGCCCTGCAGACCATCGTCAGCCGCGAGACCTCGCCCTTCAACCCCGCGGTGGTCACCATCGGGCGGATCAGCGGGGGCACCGCCTTCAACGTCATCGCCGAGACGGTCCAGCTCCGCGGCACCGTGCGCGCCCTCGAGGGCGCCGAGCGCGAGCGGATCCTGCAGCGCTGCGCGGAGATCGCCCAGGGCGTGGCCGCGGCGCTGCGCTGCGAGGCGGTCTACCGGCACATCAGCGGCTGCCCGCCGGTGGTCAGCGACGCCGAGAGCGCCGAGCTGGTGCGCCGGGCGGCGGTCGAGGCGGTGGGGGAGGAGATGGTCGACCGGGCTCACCCCGTCACCGTGGGCGACGACGTCGCCTGCTTCCTCGAGCGCGTCCCCGGCTGCTACTTCCTGGTCGGCGCCGGCGACGCCTCGGGAGCGCCGGTGGCGCCCCACCACCACCCGGAGTTCGACCTCGACGAGCGCTGCCTGCCGGTGGGCGTGGAGGTGCTGAGCCGCGCCGCCCTGGCGGCGCTGGGAGCGGGGTGAGCGTGGACCCGTACGACCTGATCGGGCTGCGTCGCCGCGCCTTCCCGGCGGTCCGCGATCTCAGCCCGCGTCCGCCGTCGGTGTCGCGGACGGTGATCGTCGAGCCGATGGAGATCATCCACGCCAGCATCGCCGGCTTCGTCCACGGCGGCACCATCATGCGGCTGGTCGACACCGCCGGGGGCATCGCCGCCGGCCGTCATTGCGGCGGCCCGACGGTCACCGCCTCGATGGACGAGATGAGCTTCCTCGCCTCGGTGCACATCGGCGACCTGGTGATCGTCCGCGCTCAGGTCAACGACACCGGCCGCACCTCGATGGAGGTGGGCGTGGAGGTCGACGTCGAGATCCCCGGGGCGGAGACCGTGCACGTCTCCTCCGCCCACCTCGTCTTCGTCGCCCTCGACGAGAACCGGCAGCCGGTGCCGGTGCCTCCGCTGGTGCCCGAGACCGACGAGGAGCGCCACCGCCAGGCCCAGGCGCGCATCCGCCGCGAGCAGCGCCTGCTGCGCAAGGAGGCGCTCCAGCGGGCCGGACAGGGCGCCGGGGAGTCGAACCGCGCGTAGTCGCTCGGGCAGGCCGCCCGTCTCGGTGACCAGTGTCACCCACAGATTCCACAGAACGTATCCACACGCCGTGCAGTCGCAGCCGCCGTGCAGTCGCAGCCGCCGTGCGCGGACGCGGGTCAGCGGCAGAGTCCTGATTGCCGGGGGAGGATCCGGTTAAGGAATGCCGGTCGTGGGGCGACGATCGGGCCGGAGGCCGACGACTGCGCCCTCCGCGGTCCAGCGCACCAGCACCGTCCGGTGGCCGGTCTGCGCCCCCGTCACCGGGTCGATGCGGAAGGCGCCGAACAGGGTGTCGCAGTCGAGACCCGCGGCGGCCCGCCACAGCCCCTCGCGGCCCAGCCCGCCGGCGGTGCGCGCGCAGTGCGCCGCCACGGCCGC
>JAQBPH010000264.1:0-3210 GCA_028287625.1 Chloroflexota bacterium
CCGCCCTCGGCGCCTCGCGGATGGCGCCGCTGACCGCGCTGCGGTCCGCGTCCGAGCCCGCGCGCGAGCGCGCCTCCTGGCGGCTCTCCGCCGCCGGGCTGGTGATCGCGCTCGCCGGCCTGGTGGCGGCGAGCACCGGCAACGTGGCCGTCGTGGTCACGGGCTGCGCCGCGGCGCTGGTGGGGGCCGCCCTCTGCCTGCCGCTGATCGCCGGTCCGATGCTGCGCGCGGTCGGTGCCGCCATCAGCCCGCTGTCGCGCACCGCCCCGGTGGCCGCCGCCGCCCTGGCGCGCCGCCGGCGCCGCACCGCGCTCACCCTCGCCGGCCTCGTGGCCAGCGTGGCCATGGCCACGGCGCTGAGCGCGCTGAGCGCCGGCGCGCTGACCGTGGGCGACCGCTGGGTCACCCAGCTGTTCGTCGGCGACATCGTGGTCCACAGCCCGGCGACCCAGCCCAGCTCGATCGCCCAGCTGGTGGCCGCCTCCCCCGGCGTGCAGGAGGTGACCCCGGTGCGCTTCCTGCCCGCGGTGGCCCAGGGCAGCTCGATCGGCCTCGCCGCCATCGACCCCATCGCCTACCAGGCGAGCGGCGCCCTCGACGTGGTCGAGGGCGGCCGCACGGCGGCGCTCACCGCCCTCGACGTCAGCCCGGCGGTCCTGGTCCCCCAGCAGCTGGCGACGACGCTCGGCTGGCACCGGGGCAGCACCGTGACGCTGTCCGCGGGTGGCGACCAGCTGCCGGTGACCGTCGCCGGCGTGGTGGCCCACTCGCTGCCCGCGGGCGACGGGCGCGAGGCGCTGCTCATCGGCGACGGCACGGCCCGCCGCCTCTACGGCGCCGCCGCGGGCGGCTTCGACGCGCTCGAGGTGGTGAGCAGCGACAGCGCGGCGCTGACCGGCATCTCCCGGGTGGCGGCGCTCTACGGGATGAACGCCGTCCCCGTGACCACCATCCGCGACGACGCCCGCCAGGCCCTCGGCCACACCCTGGCACTGCTCGGAGTGCTCGGCTGGGTCGCGGTGGCCATCGCGATGCTGGCGGTGGTCAACACCCTGCTGGTCAACGCCCGCCAGGGCACCCGCGAGCTCGCCCTGCTCCGCGCCGCCGGGCTCAGCCGCCGCCGCGCGGTGCGGCTGGTGCTCACCGAGGCCGGCCTGCTCGCCACCACCGGCACCGTGCTGGGGGTGGCCGCCGGCTGCGCGCTGGCGCTGCCGCTGCTCCGCGCCGGCTCGTCGCCCGGCTTCCAGCCGCAGTTCGTGCTCCCGGTGGGGTCGGCGCTGGCGGCGCTGGTCGCGGTGGTGGTGGGCTCGCTCCTCGCCGCCGCCCTGCCGGCGCGGCACGCCTCACGGGCGGCGATCGTCGCCGCCATCCGGCACGACTGACCGGCCCAACCGACGCGACCGATAGTAGTCTGGGATCATGGAGTCCCTATGAGCCGTCTCACCCGGATCCTCGGCGATCCCATCAAGAAGGACGTCCGCCGCGCGGGCTCGACGGTTGACACGATCAACGCGCTCGAGGCGCAGATGCAGGCCCTCAGCGACGAGGAGCTGCGCGCGAAGACCGCGGAGTTCCGCGAGCGTCTTGGCGTCGAGGGCCCCGACCTCAGCCTCGGTCAGCCGGTCAGCGTGGGCATCACCGGCGATGACGAGGAGGAGGAGGAGGGCGTCCAGGAGGACCGGCGCGAGGTCGACATGGCCGAGCGCGAGCGCGACCGCCTCCTCGACGAGATCCTCCCCGAGGCCTTCGCCTGCGTCCGCGAGGCGTCCCGCCGCGTCCTGGGGATGCGCCACTTCGACGTCCAGCTGATCGGCGGCATGGTGCTCCACCAGGGGAAGATCGCCGAGATGCGCACCGGCGAGGGCAAGACCCTCGTCGCCACCCTGCCCCTCTACCTCAACGCGCTGCTGGGTCGCGGCGCCCACCTGGTGACGGTCAACGACTACCTGGCACGGCGTGACGCGGGCTGGAACGGCCCCCTGTACCACGCCCTGGGCCTGACCGTCGGCGTCATCGCCCACGAGATGTCGCTGATCTACGACCCCGAGCACCACGACGAGAGCCACTTCGACCCCCGGCTGCGGAACCTGCGGCCCTGCTCACGCCGCGAGGCCTACGCCACCGACATCACCTACGCGACCAACAACGAGCTGGGCTTCGACTACCTGCGCGACAACATGGCGGTGAGCGTCGAGCAGTGCGTGCAGCGCCGCCTCTGGTACGCGATCGTCGACGAGGTCGACTCCATCCTCGTCGACGAGGCGCGCACCCCGCTGATCATCAGCGGCGAGGCCGACGAGCCCACCGAGAAGTACTACACCTACGCCCGTCTCATCCCCCGCCTGGTGGCGGAGGAGGACTTCACCAAGGACGAGAAGACCAAGTCGGCGGCGCTCACCGAGGAGGGCATCGCCAAGATCGAGAAGTGGACGGGGCTGACGAACGTGTACGACCTCGAGCACGCCGCCGACGCCCACCAGATCAACCAGGCGCTGCGCGCCCACGCGCTCTACCTGCGCGATCGCGAGTACATCGTCAAGGACGGCGAGGTGATCATCGTCGACGAGTTCACCGGCCGCACCATGCCGGGCCGGCGCTGGTCGGACGGGCTGCACCAGGCGATCGAGGCGAAGGAGGGGGTGAAGGTCCAGCAGGAGAACATCACGCTGGCCACCATCACCTTCCAGAACTTCTTCCGCCTCTACCGCAAGCTTGCGGGGATGACCGGCACGGCGCTCACCGAGGCCGAGGAGTTCCACAAGATCTACTCGCTGGACGTGATCCCCATCCCCACCAACCGGCCGATGATCCGCAAGGACGAGTCCGACCTCATCTACAAGACCGAGGAGGGCAAGTTCAAGGCGGTCGCCGAGGAGATCGCGGAGCGCGCCGAGAAGGGGCAGCCGGTGCTGGTGGGCACGACCTCGATCGAGAAGAGCGAGCGGCTCTCACGGGAGCTGGAGAAGCGCGGCATCGTGCACAACGTGCTCAACGCCAAGCAGCACGAGCGCGAGGCGAGCATCGTCGCCGAGGCCGGCAAGCCGGGCGCGGTGACCATCGCCACCAACATGGCCGGCCGTGGCACCGACATCGTGCTCGGCGAGGGCGTGCCCGGCGTCGGCGGCCTCTACATCATCGGCACCGAGCGCCACGAGTCGCGCCGCATCGACAACCAGCTGCGCGGCCGCTCCGGCCGCCAGGGCGACCCCG
>JAQBPH010000274.1:0-6449 GCA_028287625.1 Chloroflexota bacterium
AACAACGTCTTCTCGAACGTCAGCGGCGGCCTCAACCAGTAGGTCGACGCCGGGCACATGCTGAGAGGGGAGCCGCGATCGCGGCTCCCCTTTCCCCTGGTCAGCAACCACCGCGACGAAGCCCGCAGCGCCGGGCTCCATCTGCGATCTTTCGGCGCCGGCGCCCCCCTCCAGGGCCAGGACCGATGCCATCACGAATGCCGGCGTTGACGGTCCTGTCCGTCCCCGGGAAGGAGAACCAGTAGCGTGGCCACAGAGGTCAAGCGGCGAAACAATCGGGCCATCGTGCTCGTCGGCGTGGTCATCGCGCTGGTCGCGTTCGGACTCAGCCTCTATGTCTCCCACAGCGGCAGCGGCAGCGCCGCCAGCAGCGGGCAGACCATCCCCGTCGCCGTCGCCAAGACGGACCTGCTCCAGGGGTCGCAGATCACCCCGGACTCTATCACCGTGGTCCAGTACGCGGCCGCCCAGGTGCCGGTCGGCGCCAGCCCCGACGGCGCCTCCCTGGTCAACAAGTTCCTCTCCGTGGGGATCACCAAGAACACCCCGCTGACCCCCAGCCTGCTGGTCGTGGACGCCAACGCCGCCAAGGTGACGGCGCTCACCGTGCAGCCCCTCGACATCCACCCGGGCTTCGTCGCAATGGCCATCCCCACCGACGGTGGCGGTGGCAGCGCCGACAAGGCGTCGCCGGAGATCGTGAGCGTGGGCATGTGGGTGCAGCCCGAGGATCACCTCGACTTCATCGTCGACACCGGCCTGGGCTCGGTGCGGTACGCATTCCAGGACGTTCGCGTGCTCAAGGTGGGCAACCAGGCGTCGGCCGCCGGTGGCGCCACGGGCTCGGCGACCGTCTTCGTGGTCGAGCTGCCCCGCGCACAGGCCGAGGAGATGGCCTACCTGATCTCGAAGAAGACCGACATCCAGGGTGCGGCAGGCGGCCAGCACATCATCTCCTTCGTGCTCCGTGGCACCAAGGAGAAGGGCACCGGCTACCTGGACATCGCCGATCCGAACGTGCCCGCCAAGAAGGACTCGCCGGTCACCGTGCAGACCTTCAACGCCCTCTTTCCGGGCAAGTAGGAGCCAGGGGTAGCATGGGAGCCCGCGGTCACCGGTCCACGACCACGCAGATCGCGGGCGTCCCATCGCTCCCAGGGGTGAGCTGAAAATGATCCGCATCCTCATCGTCGACGACATCCCGACGACACTCGACAACCTCCAGAAGCTGCTGGGCTTCGAGGACGACATCGAGGTCTGCGGCACCGCGTGCGACGGCCGCCGCGCCATCGAGGAGGCGCGCCGGCTGCAGCCGGACATCATCCTGATGGACGTCAACATGCCCCAGCTCGACGGCATCCAGGCCACCGAGCTGCTCGCCGCGGAGCTGCCCGGCTCGCCGGTCATCATCATGTCGGTCCAGGGCGAGCGCGACTACATCCGCCGCGCGATGCAGGCGGGAGCCCGCGAGTTCCTGATCAAGCCCTTCAGCGGAGACGAGCTGATCGCGTCGATCCGCCGCGTCCACCAGCTGGAGCAGAAGAAGGGCACCTTCCTCGCCAAGGCCGCGGCCACGAGCGCCCCGGCGTACGGCGCTGCGGTCGCCCAGGAGGTCCGCCGCGGCGAGGTCTTCCTGGTCTTCTCCGGCAAGGGCGGCGTGGGCAAGTCGATCATCGCCTCCAACCTTGCCATCGCCCTGGGGATGGAGACGGGGGCGCGCGTCGCGCTCGTCGACCTCGACCTGCAGTTCGGCGACATCGGCGTGCTCCTCAACCTCGACCACTCGCGGAGCATCACCGACCTCGCCGACGCCGCGGCGAGCACCGACCCGGAGTTCATCCAGGACGTGCTCGCCAAGGGGCCCGAGGGCGTCCAGGTGCTGCTGGCGCCGATCAGCCCCGAGCTCGCCGATCTGGTCACCGCCGACCACCTGCGCACCATCATGCAGGAGCTGCAGCGCACCTTCGACTTCATCGTCGTCGACACCGCCTCGCACCTCGCCGAGCTCAACCTCGAGGCCATCGAGCTGGCGACGCGGGTGATCGTGGTCACCGCGCTGAACATCCCGGCGATCAAGGACACCAAGCTCACGCTGAAGGTGCTGGAGTCGCTGAACGTCGAGCCCGACCGCATCCTGCTCGCGCTCAACCGCTCCGACGCCCACTCCGAGTTCAACAAGGAGGCGGTCGAGAACAACCTCCGCTTCCCGATCGCGCTGCAGATCCCCCATGACCCCAAGGCGGTGAGCACATCGGTGAACCGCGGTGCGCCGTTCGTCTCCGCCAACCCCGAGGCGGAGATCAGCCGCAGCATCCGCGAGCTGGTGAGCCAGCTGGTGCCGCTCGAGCCGCAGGCCAACGCCCTCGTCGCCGCCGGCGCCGGCGAGCGCAAGCGCTCCCGCCGCTTCGGCTTCTCGAAGAGCTGACCCAGATGTCCCTCCTCGATCGCGTCCAGCGTCAGCAGCAGCAGGAGGCGGCCGCGCTCGCCCTGCCCGGGCCCATCCCGGCGGCGAACCGGCCGCCGGCCCCGGCCGCACCGCCCGTCCCCGACCCCGTCGCCGGCCGCTCGGCGCTGCTCGCCCGCACCGGGATGCAGCGCGCCACCCAGGGGCGTCCGTCGATCCAGCAGCAGTACCAGATGCTGCGTGCGCTGATCCACACGCGTCTCGTCGAGGAGATGATCGACGCCGACAACTCGTCGCACGAGGCGGTGGTCGCCAAGCTCAGCGAGCTGGTCGCCGAGGTGGCCGCGGAGCAGTCGCTCTCGCTCACCCGCCAGGACCGCCAGCGGATGGTGGAGGCGCTCACCAACGACGTGCTCGGCCTCGGTCCGCTCGAGGGCCTGCTCGCCGACCCGGAGGTCACCGAGGTGATGGTCAACGGGCCCAAGCACATCTACGTCGAGCAGCGCGGCAGGATCACCCGCAGCCCGGTCACCTTCGAGACCAACGAGCAGCTGATGCAGGTGATCGACCGCATCGTCAGCAGCATCGGGCGCCGCGTCGACGAGTCCTCGCCGATGGTCGACGCCCGCCTCAAGGACGGCTCGCGCGTCAACGTCATCATCCCGCCGCTGGCGCTCAGGGGTCCGACCCTCACCATCCGGAAGTTCTCCAAGGACCCGCTCCAGGTCGACGACCTGGTGCGCTTCGGGACGACCACCCACGACATGATGGAGTTCGCGCGTGCCTGCGTCTCCGCCCGGCTCAACGTGGTGGTGAGCGGAGGCACCGGCTCGGGAAAGACGACCACGCTGAACATCCTCAGCTCCTTCATCCCCGACGACGAGCGCATCGTCACCATCGAGGACGCCGCCGAGCTGCAGCTCCGCCAGGAGCACGTGGTCACGCTCGAGACCCGCCCCGCCAACGTCGAGGGACGCGGCGCGGTGGGCATCCGCGAGCTGGTCATGAACAGCCTGCGCATGCGCCCCGACCGCATCGTCGTCGGCGAGTGTCGCGGCGGCGAGGCCCTGGACATGCTCCAGGCGATGAACACCGGTCACGACGGCTCGCTGACGACGGTCCATGCGAACACCCCGGCCGACGTGCTCTCCCGTCTCGAGACCATGGTGCTGATGGCCGGCGCCGAGCTGCCCTCGCGGGCGATCCGCGAGCAGATCGCGTCGGCGGTCAACCTCATCGTGCATCAGATGCGGTTGCGCGACGGCAGCCGCAGGATCGTGAACATCACCGAGGTGCTCGACTTCGACGGCGAGCGCGTCGAGGTCCAGGACATCTTCCACTTCCGCCAGACCGGGGTCGACGAGGACGGGCGCGTCCTCGGCTACCTCACCGCCACCGGCGTGCTGCCGCGCTGCCTCGAGCAGCTCTCCGCCGCCGGTGAGACCCTCGACCCATCCATCTTCACCCCGCTCAACCCGGCGGTGGTGGGAGGCACTGCATGATCGCCCCCTCGCTGCCGGCGGACCTCCCCACGGTGGCCGGCCTGAACCTCGGCTCCCTGCTGCTGGCGGCGATCGCCGGGTTGGCGGTGATGCTGGTGGTGTACGGACTCTCCTCCGGTCGAGGCGGCGAGGTCGACGACATCACCCGCCGGCTGGAGCGCTACGCGGAGCTCGGCGACTCGGCTGAGACGCGTGAGCGCAAGCCGGTCACTCCCCGCGAGCTCCTCGACCGTTTCACCGACTCCCTCAACGGCGTGCTGGCGCGCTCGGCCCGGACCGGCCGGCTCACCGAGGACCTCGCTCGCGCCGACCTCAAGCTGAAGTCATCGGAGTGGGTGCTCGGCGTCCTCGGTGCCGGCGTGGTCGTCGGCCTGCTGGCGACGATGCGCTTCAGCACCCCGATCGCCTTCCTGCCCTCCCCGGTGGCGGTCTGGTTCATCAGCGGCTTCGTGCTGCGCTTCCTCCAGGCGCGCCGCAGGAAGAAGTTCGACAAGCAGCTCGGCGACACCATCGTCCTGCTCAGCAACGCCCTCAAGGCGGGCTACTCGTTCGCCCAGGCGGTGTCCACGGTGAGCAAGTCGGCGAGGCCGCCGATCGCCGACGAGTTCAGCCGCGCCACGCGGGAGATGGCGCTCGGGATCAGCGTCGACGACGCCCTCAACCACATGGTGCGGCGCAACGTGTCCGAGGACTTCGACCTCATGGTCACCGCGGTGCAGATCCACCGCGTGGTCGGAGGGAACCTCGCCGAGATCCTCGACACCATCGCGCACACCATCCGCGAGCGGGTGCGCATCAAGGGCGAGATCAGCAGCCTCACCGCGCAGGCGCGCGCCTCGGGCTGGATCATCACCGTCCTCCCGCTCGGGCTCGCCGGGATGCTGGAGATGATCTCGCCCGACTACTTCAACCCGATGTTCCACGAGACGATAGGGATCGTGATGCTTGCCATCGGCGGGTTCTCGATGGCGATCGGCTTCGCGCTGATCCAGAAAATCGTGAAGATCGAGGTCTGACCCGTGTCGACAAGCATCCTCAGCATCGCCCTCGCGCTGGCCGTCGCCTTCGGCGTCTTCCTCATCTTCCAGGGGTTGAGCCGGCCTCAGACCGACCTGCTCGAGACCCGGCTCGCACAGTTCGGCGACCGTGATCTGTCCCTGGCGGAGATGGAGCTGGCGCTCCCCTTCGCCGAGCGCTTCCTCCGTCCCACCCTCGACCGGATGGGCAACTTCATGACCTCTCGCACGCCGGCCAACCGCACCGAGGCGCTCCAGGACAAGATCAACCTCGCCGGCCGTCCGTTCAACCTCACCCCCGGAGGCCTGCTCACCCTGCAGCTGATCTCGCTGCTCGTGCTCACCGCGGCCGGCTTCGGGATCTCGACCGTGATGGGGCTGGCGGGCTCCATGATGTTCCTCGGCCCGGCGGGTGGCGGCGTGCTCGGCTACCTGATCCCCTCGATCTGGCTCTCACGCAAGGTGAAGGCGCGCCAGAAGGAGATCCGGGTGGCGCTGCCGAACGCGCTCGACCTGCTCACCATCAGCGTCGAGGCCGGTCTCGGCTTCGACGCCGCGATCACCCGGGTCACCGAGAAGTACCACAACGCCCTCGCCCTGGAGTTCACCCAGGTCCTCAACGAGGCCCGGCTCGGCCGTCCCCGCCTCGAGGCGCTCGAGGACATGGCGCGCCGCAACAACGTCGACGAGCTGAGCAACTTCATCCAGGCGGTGGTCCAGTCGGATCAGCTCGGCGTGGGCATCGCCCAGGTGCTGCGCATCCAGTCCGAGGAGATGCGCCGGCGCCGCCGGCAGCACGCCGAGGAGATGGGTGCGAAGGCGGCGCTGAAGATGCTCTTCCCGATGGTCGGCTGCATCTTCCCCGCCCTGTTCATCGTGCTCCTCGGCCCCGCCGGCCTCCAGGTGTACAAGCAGTTCTCGGGTCACTGAGACCCGGGTCACTGTCACCCGTCGCCGCTCTCGAGCTCGGGGTGGCCGCCGTCGCGCCGCTGGGCGTCGAGCTGCTCCGCCTCGAGGCGCCGGCGCGATCGCGGTCGGGTCATCGAGCGCGGCCCCCGCGGCCGCCAGCCCAGCAGTCCGCGCCGCGGCATGTGCTCGGACAGCTCGCGGTAGGCGTCGGTGTCGCCGCAGACTCGGGCGGCGGCGAGCACCACGTGCTCCTGTCCCAGGAGGGGATGCCGCCGCAGCGCGGCCTCGTGGTCGGCGAGGGCGAGCAGGTCGTCGACGCTCAGCGACGCGGGCAGGCGGACTGCGAGATCTGGCTGTTCCAGGCTGTCGAGGAGCTGCACCGGCGTCGACGCGGCGCGCACCTCGGAGTAGAGAGTCGCGGCGTGGGGACGCATCGACGGAGAGCGTACCCGCGCCTCATCGCGCGCGCTGAGATGAGTTGCCGGTGCGCGACCCGGTACCGCCGCGGGCACTGACCGAGGCGTCAGTCACGCCGGACGGCGGTGGCTCTCCAGGCGTGCACGGTGCGGTCGAGGATGGTCACCTCGAAGGTGGCGGGCTCCACGCTCGTCAGCTCCC
>JAQBPH010000275.1:0-5625 GCA_028287625.1 Chloroflexota bacterium
TGCGGCCCGTCGACCGCCAGCGGGGTGTACGCCGCCCCCGGCGCGAAGGCCTCGGGGAGCTCCCGGCGCACCGCCAGCGCCCGCTGGGTCAGCAGCAGCTTGGGCAGGCCCGAGCCGGGCTCGGCCATGGCGCCGGCGGCCCCGAGCCCGGCGGCCCGCCCGAGCAGGCCGCGGCGCAGGTCGAAGTCGACGGGGCGGCGGTTGTCGGGGTCGACGAGGCTCAGGTCCCACAGCTCGGTGCCCTGGTAGATGTCGGGCACCCCCGGCACGGTCAGCTTCAGCAGCGTCCAGGCCAGCGAGAGCCGCCGGCCCCAGGCCGCCAGCGTTTCGACGAAGGCGGCCACGTCGGTCATCAGCGCCGCATCCTCCAGCACCCCGACGGCGAAGTCGCGCACCGCCGCGTCGTACGCGGCGTCGGGACGCGTCCAGGTGGTGTGGACCGCCGCCTCGCGGGTCGCCTTCTCCATGTAGGCGGTGAGCCGGCCTGCGTCGAGCGGGTGCGCCCCCACCAGGGTCTGGTACAGGACGTACTCGATGTCGGGATCGACCTCGGCCCGGCGGTAGGCGGCGCTGCCGGCCGACCAGCGGCGCACCGCCTCGGCCCAGCGGTCGGGGATCTCCGAGAGCACGCAGAGCCGGGCGCGCACGTCCTCGCTGCGCTTGGTGTCGTGGGTGGAGGTGGCCCGCAGGCCGCGGTCGCCGCGCCGCACCCACGCTGCACAGGCGGCGTGGAAGGCGCCGACCTCGATGCCGAAGCAGTCGGGATCGCCGCCCACCTCGTTGAGCGCGAGCAGCCGGTTCCAGCGATAGAGGGCGGTGTCCTCCTTGCCCTTTGCCATCACCGCCGGGCTCAGCTGCTGCACCCGGGCGGCGAGCTCCAAGCCCTCGCCGCGGTAGCGGCCGCAGAGGGTGTCGGCGAGCAGGTCGAGGAGGTCGCCGCGCATCCCGGGGAGGCGGTGGCGCGCCCGGGCCACGGCGATCCCCACCTGGGCGGCGTCCTCCGGCGAGCAGCGGCCCGTGACCGGGTCGACGTAGGTGCGGTAGACGCCGAGCTCGGCGATCACCGCGGTGAGCGCGTCGCGCAGCTCCGAGAAGCCGCGCAGCGGGGACAGCCCGGCGTCGGCGGCGACCCGCACCAGGCGCGCCGCCAGCCGGGTGACGTCGCTGCGCAGCTCGCCGTGGAGCACCTCGAGCCTGGCCCGGTGGACGCAGTGCGCGAAGCTCTCCGTGTGCCCGGTGAAGCCGGCGTGGAGGTCGTGGAGCGGGCTGGCGCCGGCGGGGTCGACGCTGAGCGCGTCCAGGAGATCGGCGAACTCGTAGCCGGTGGTGCCGTCGGTGCGCCAGTCCGCGGGCAGCTGCTCGTCGCGCTCGAGGATCTTCTCCACCACCACCCAGCCGGCCCCGGTGGCCTCGTGGAGCCGCTCCAGGTAGCGGGCGGGGTCGCGCAACCCGTCGACGTGGTCGACCCGCAGGCCGTCGACGCTGCCCTCGCGCACCAGCTCCGCGACCCGCCCGTGGACGGCGTCGAAGACGGTCGGGTCCTCCACCCGCACCCCGACGAGCGAGCTGATGGTGAAGAAGCGGCGGTAGTTGAGGCGCGCGGCCGCGTCCGCCCAGTGGGCGATCAGCCAGTGCTGGCGGTCGCAGAGGGCCAGCAGCGACCGGGGGTCGGCGGTGGTGCGCTCCAGCGCGGCGTCGAGGGCGGCGGCCGCCGGCGGCGACGCGGCGGCGGCGGCGAGTCCCTCCCACCACCGCCGGCGGGCGGCGAGACCGGGCTGGCCACTGCCGAAGCCGGCCTCGGCGGCGCCGGCGCAGGGGCCCAGCGCCTCGGCACCGGGCGCCGCCGCGGCGGACTCGAGCAGGTCCACGAGCGAGGACGGGGCGAGCGGGATCCGGGTGTCGAAGTAGGCGAGCCGCACCCGTCCGTCCGACCGCTCCACGCGCAGCTCCCCGCGCTGCGCCAGCGTCTCGGGGGTGTCGCCGAGCACGGCGAGGAGCACCCGGCCGCGCAGCTCGGGCTGGGGCGGGTCCCACTCGATGTCGAAGAACCTCGCGTAGGGGCTGTCCATCCCCGCCTCGAGGACGTCGGCCCACCACGGGTTGACCCGGGCGTCCGTCGACATGTGGTTGGGGACGATGTCGACGAGCAGGCCGAGCCCGGCGGCGCGCAGCGCCTCGACCAGGCGGCGGAAGCCCGCGTCGCCGCCCAGCTGCTCGCTGATGCGGGTGGGATCGGCCACGTCGTAGCCGTGCTGGCTCCCCGGCACCGCCTGGAGGATCGGCGAGGCGTAGAGGTGGCTGATCCCCAGATCGGCGAGGTAGGGGGCGAGGGCGGCGGCCTCGTCGAAGCCGAACCCGGGTCGCAGCTGCACGCGGTAGGTGGCGCGGGGCGCGGGGGCGGTCACGCGAGGCGCCTGGCCAGCTCGCGCAGCGGAGGTGCGTACGCCTCGCCGAACGTCGGAAAGGGTTGGACCATGCCGGCGGCGACCGCGACGGGCACGCACGCGTGGATGGCGAGCGCCGCCTGCCCCACCCACGCGTCGGCGTCCGGCCCCGCCGCGCTCGCTCCCACCAGCACCCGCCGGGCGCGGTCGGCGACCAGCACCAGGCAGCCGCCGGTGGGCTCGTCGGCACCCTCGGTGAGCGAGCGCGCGGTCTGGCCGACGTCGTAGCAGGCGGTCTCCACCTCGATGCCCTGCTCGCGCGCCTGGGCGGCGGTGAGGCCGGCGGCGGCGACGGGTGGATGGGTGTAGACCGCTCGGGGGAGGGCCCGGTAGTCGGCGCGCGCCGGCTCGCCCATGAGGTTGCGGGCGATGATCGACCCCTGGTATCCGGCGGTGTGGGTGAAGGGAGCGACGCCGGTGACGTCGCCGGCCGCCCAGAGGTGGTCCGCCCCCGGCACCGCACAGCGCTCGTCGACCCGCAGCGCCCCCTCCGCCTCGATGCCCAGGGCCTCCAGGCCCAGCCCTCCGACCCGCGGCCTCCGACCGGTGGCCACGATCACGCGCTCGGCCTCGACGCTGCCGCCGCCCTCCAGCAGCAGCAGGGCGCCGGGCCCGGGGCTGGCGACCCGCGCCTCGGCGACGGTGGTCTCCACCCGCACCTCCACCCCGCGGCGCCGCAGCGACTCGAGCAGCACCTCCGAGACCAGCGGCTCCTCCTTCGCCAGCACCCGCGGAGCGCTCTCGATGAGCACGACGCGGCTGCCGAAGGCGGCGAAGACCTGGGAGAGCTCGCAGCCCACCGGCCCGCCGCCCAGGATGGCCACCGAGGCGGGCAGGTCGGAGCTGCTCAGGGCCTCGTCGCTGGTCCAGGTGGGCACCGCTTCCAGCCCCGGCAGCGGCGGGACGGCCGGCTCGGAGCCGGTGGCGACCACCAGGTCGCGATAGCCGACCTCGGTGCCGTCCACCGCCACCACCCCCGGCCGGGCGACCCGGCCGCGGCCGCGGAGCAGCGCGACCCCGGCGCGCTCCAAGCTGCGCGCCATCTCGGTGTCGTCGCGGCCGTCGGCGATGCGGTCGCGGCGCGCCACCGCGGCGGCGTAGGCGGCGCGGTCGTCGCCGGGGTCGCACCCGGGCGCGGCGACGGCGCCGTAGGCCGGCGCGGCACGGAGCAGCTCGCGCACCTCCGCGGAGCGCAGCATCGCCTTGCTGGGCATGCAGGCCACGTACGGGCACTCGCCGCCGACGCGGTGCATCTCCACCACCGCCACGGCGCGTCCACGCAGGGTCTGCCACACCCCCTCGGAGGCCGACCCGGAGCCCAGCACGACGACGTCGTACCCGTCCATCAGATGGGCAGCGGGTCGGGGATGGGCGGCCCGGGCGCGGGGAGACCCGGCGACGGCGTCGGGTCGGGCTCGGTGGGCAGCTCCGGCGGCTTGGGTCCGGGCAGCGTGGGCGGGTCGCCGGGGAGCGGCGGCGGGGAGGGCATCCCCGCCGCGACCCCGGTCACCGCCGCCCCGCGGAGGCGGTCTCGAGCATCCGCAGCGCCTCCCGGCAGAAGGCGGGGATGTCGTCCGGCTTCCGCGAGGTGACCAGGCGGCGGTCGACCACCACCTCCTCGTCGACCACGTCGGCGCCGACCTGGCTCAGGTCGTCCTGGACGGTGAGCCAGGCGGTCATCCGGCGGCCGCGCACCACCCGTGCGGTCATCAGCAGCTGAGGACCGTGGCAGATGGCGAACACCGGCCGCTCGTTGGTGAAGAAGGCCCGGGTGAAGTCGACCATGCGACGGTCGCCGCGGAGGTGGTCGGGCGAGTAGCCGCCGGGGATGAGCAGGGCGTCGAAATCGCCCGCCGAGACGTCGTCGATGCCGCGCTCGGTGGTGACCCGCTCGTCCCCCTGCTTGCCGAGCAGCTCGGTTCCCTCCTCGAGGCCGATCACGGTCACCTCGTGGCCGGCCCGGCGGAGGGCGTCGTACGGACCGCGGAACTCCGAGTCCTCGAAGTCGCCGTCGAGGACGCATGCAACACGCATGACGATGTTCCTCCTGATCACATGGGGTTTAATTGATCATTCTATGATCAGCAAAGTCTACATCGTCACTGTAGTGCCGGTGTGTCCATGGGCCCGTCGAGGGGGCGGTGGCCGAGGCGCTGCAGCACGGAGTCGAAGACCTCGCGGGGCTGCGCGCCAGGGACGACCAGCCGCTGGTCGATCGCCCAGGCGGGCACCCCGGTGACCCCGTTGCGCAGCGCCGCCCGGGTCGATGCGTCAACCCGAGCCGCCAGCTCCTCCGAGTCGAGTGCGGCACGCGCCTCGGCCTCGGGGATGCCCACGGCGGCGGCCTCCTCCACCAGCACCGCGGGGTCGCCGATGTCGCGCCGTCGCGACCAGTAGCCGGTGATCAGGCGGGTGTGGAGGACGTCGTGGAGGCCGCGGTCGCGGGCCAGCTCGGTGAGCCGCAGCGCCCGGTTGGAGTTGGGGACCCGGTCGGGCGGAGGGTCGTAGACGAAGCCCGCCCCCTCGATGAGCCCGCGGATCTGGTCCGAGAAGTCCGCCCCGTAGCGGGCGAGCAGCTGGCCGCGGGGGATGCCCTCGGGCGGGTACTCGGGATGGAGGTCGAACGGCCTCCAGTCGACGGTGGCGCCGTACCGGCGCTCCAGCCACGTCGCCCGCTCCAGGCCGACGTAGCAGAAGGGTCAGATGTAGTCGCTCCACACCACGATCCGCGGCGTGGAGGTGGCGACGTCCGTGGACATGCTCCGGATACTAGCGGGCGGTCCCCAGCCACGCTGCCGCGGCCTGCCAGGCGCGGCTCTCCGGGTCGATCAGCTCGGCATGCCCGGCCCCCGGCACGACGACCAGCTGCACGGCGTCCCCGGCTGCCCGCGCCGTCTCGGCGTGGTCGCGACTCATGGCCACGGGAACGCGGTCGTCGAGCTCGCCGTGGACCAGCAGCTGGGGGACGCCGAGCGGCAGCCGCTGCCGGGGCGAGGCCCGGCGGTAGCGCTCCGGCACCTCCTCCGGGGTGCCGCCGAGCAGCTCGACGGCGGCACCGCCGCCCAGGCCCAGCCGGGCGGCCGCGGCGAGGTCGGAGACGGCGGCGAGGGCGACCACCGCTCCGATGCCGGGGTGGGCCGCGAGCCAGAGGGCGAGCTGGCCGCCGGCGGAGTGGCCGACC
>JAQBPH010000301.1:0-5492 GCA_028287625.1 Chloroflexota bacterium
CGCCCGACGGGCAGTACTGCGTCCCCGCGGCGACCGCCGGGGCCCCGGTGAGCAGCTCGCCGCCGATCCCGGTGACCGCGGAGTCCACGGGCATCTCGGGCAACGTGCCCACCGGGTCGATCACCCAGTGGCTGCCGCCCCCCAGCAGCCCCCTGGGCACCACCACCGGCAACCCGTGCGGGCCCCAGGACCCGGCCAGCGTATCCCAGCGCCGGTGCGACCTCGCCGTCACCAACCCCGCGGCCACCGGGGGCGGCGTCGACGCGCACACCGTCGTGGTGGTCAGCGACCAGGACCTCAAGGGCTTCAACGACCAGGTGACCCAGCTCAAGCAGCAGCTCAGCGACAAGGCGCGCAAGGCGATGCAGGACCGCGCCCAGGGCGACGTCTTCGCCATCGACCCGAGCCAGCAGGGCCTCACCCTCTCGACCGAGGTCGCGCCGCCCGTCCCCAACTCCGGCGACGAGTTCAAGGAGACGGTGATCACCGTCACCGTGCATGGCCGCGCCGCCGCGTACAACCCGGACGACGTCCGCCGTGTCTTCACCACCGACCTGAGCGCGCAGATCCCGCAGGGCGAGACCCTGGTGGAGCAGCGCCTCACCGGCCCCGACATCCAGCAGGCCAGTGACGACGGCACCGTGGTCTTCAGCATCCGCGGCACCGGCTTCAGCCAGCCCATCGTCGACCTCAACAAGCTGAAGGAGACGTTCACCGGGCAGGGCCAGGACGCCGTGGGTCGCAAGGTGCGCTCGGAGTTCGGCGACCAGGCGAGCACCAGCATCTCCCGCGCCATCCCCTTCTTCGTGCTGCCCCTCTTCTCCAGCCGCATCTCCGTCGACGTGCGCGTGGTCGCCGAGGGCTCCTCGTGAGCGCCGGTCTGCCGGGGGTGACGCTGGGGCTCGACGCCGGCAGCGTGCGCGTCGGGCTCGCCGCCACCGATCCCACCGCCACCATCGCCAGCCCGGTGGCGACGCTCCCCCGCCGCGACCGCGAGTTCTGGAACCGAGTGCGCGAGGAGGCACGCGTTCGCGGCGCCGAGCGGGTGGTGGTGGGGCTGCCGCTGCGGCTCGACGGCACCGAGGGCGACGCCGCCGCGGCGGCGCGGGCGCTGGCGGACGAGGCCTCGCGGCAGACCGGGCTTCCCGTCGAGATGTGGGACGAGCGGCTCAGCTCCGTGGCCGCCGAGCGCGCCCTGCTCGAGTCGGGGATGCGCCGCGAGCGCCGCCGCGAGACCATCGACGCGGTGGCCGCGGCGATCATGCTGCAGGGCTGGCTCGACGCCGCACGCCGGCGCCCGGGCGGGCATCGGCCGCAGAGGAGAGCGCGCGCTTGAGCCGGCGGCGAGCCAGGGGCGGCCGCGCGCCGCGGATCCTCCTCGCGCTGGCGATGGTCGTCGTGGTGCTGCTGGTGGGCGCCGGGGGCACGGCCCTCTACGCGCGCTCCCGGCTCGACGCCCCGGCCTCGGGGCAGACCGGCGAGGTGGCCATCGACGTCTCCTCCGGCGAGACCCTCGACGGGCTGGTCACCGAGCTCCAGTCCCACGACCTGGTGCGCGACCCCTTCTGGTTCCGCTGGTATGCGCGGATGCGCGGCCTGGGCAGCCAGCTGAAGGCGGGCCGCTACCACCTCGACACCACCATGGGGGCGAGCGCGGTGGTCGCCCGGCTGGAGATGCCCCCCGACGCCCGGACGGTGCGGGTGGTCATCCCCGAGGGCCTGATTGCGACGCAGATCGCCGAGCGGGTGCAGGCCACGGGCCTGGGGGTCAGCGCCTCCGCCTACCTCGGTGAGGAGCGCACCGGGCAGTTCACCGCCGGCTTCATCGAGGGCCGCCCGGCGGGGGCGCCGCTGGAGGGGATGCTCTTCCCCGACACCTACGACGTCCCGGTGGGCGCCACCGCCCACGACGTGGTCGCCCAGCAGCTCGAGGCGTTCACGGCGAAGGCGCTGCCGATGGTGGGCGCGCCGCCGCAGGGGCTCACCCCCTACCAGGTGGTGGTGCTCGCCTCCATCGTCGAGCGCGAGGCGCGCCTGCCCGCCGACCGGCCGATGGTCGCCGGGGTGCTGTACAACCGCCTCGCCCGGGGTATGGACCTGCAGGTCGACGCCTCGGTGATCTACGGGGTGGGTGTCACCGACCGGGCGCCGACCTCCGACGAGCTCAAGCACGACACGCCGTACAACACCTACCTGCACCGGGGGCTGCCGCCGACGCCGATCTCCAACCCGGGACTGGCGTCGCTCGAGGCCGCGGCCCACCCGGCGCCCAGCAACTACCTCTTCTATGTCTCGGACGGATGTGGCCACAACCACTACAGCAGCACCCTGGCGGGGCACAACGCGCTGGTACAGCAGTACCTGAACAGCCCCTGCCGATGAGCCCGACCGATCTCTGGCTGCTGGGATACGGCATCTCCGCCTCGCCCAGCCCGCGCATGCAGGAGGCGGCGCTGCGGGCCCGCGGGGTGGAGGGCAGCTACCGCATCGTCGACGTCGCCCCGGGCGAGCTGGGGGACACGCTGCGGCGGCTGCGCGCCGGAGAGGCCGCCGGAGCCAACGTGACCATCCCCCACAAGCTCGCCGTCGCCGCGGCCTGCGACCACCTCGAGGGCGATGCCGCGCTCACCGGCGCGGTCAACACCGTGGTGGTGGAGGAGGGGAGGCTGCTCGGCGCCAACACCGACGCCGCCGGGCTCGAGGGGGCGCTCCGCGGCGCCGGACTGTGGCCGTCGCCGGGGCAGGAGGCGGTGGTGCTCGGCGCCGGCGGGGCCGCCGCCGCCGCCCTGCTCGCGCTCAGCCGGGCCCCGGTGGGCCGGCTCTGGGTGACCGCCCGCCGCCCCGAGGCGGCCCGGGAGCTCGCCGCCCGGCTGGAGCCGGTCCTCCGGGCGACCCCGGCGGACTGGGACGCGGCTGCCCTCGAGCCGCTGCTGGCCCGGGCCGGGACGGTGGTCAACGCGACCCCCGGCGGCCTCGGCGCGCTCCCCCTGCGCCTGGACCGGCTCGGTGCAGGCTGCACCGTGATCGACCTCCGCTACCGCCCCCGGCCGGTGGACCTGGTGGCCGCCGCGCGGGAGGCCGGACTGCGCGCCTGCGACGGCCTGGAGATGCTCCTCCAGCAGGGGATGCTGAGCTTCCGGCGCTGGACCGGGCTCGAGCCCCCCTGGGAGGAGGCGCGGGCGGCGCTGCTCGCCGCGGTGGACGGATGAACCCCGCCGTGGTGGCGGTCGCCGGCGTCGCCGGGGCGATCGCCGGGCTCGGCGCCGGATACGTCTCGGTGTGGCTGGAGCGGCGCGAACGGCTCGAGGAGGAGGAGCTCGAGGAGCGGCGTCTCTACGAGGACGACTGCGCCCGCGACGCGGCCGAGGCCGCCGCCGCGGGGCGGGAGCCCCCCCCGGTGCTGCCCTGGAAGGCCGAGCGCTACGGCTGGACCTGGCTGGAGCGCTGGCTGGCGCCGCTCCTGGCGGCGGTGGGCTACGCCGCCTTCGCCGCCCACGACCCGTTCGGGGTGGGCCTGCTCATCCACCTCCTCTGGGTGACCGTCTTCGTCCATGTGGTGGTCTTCGACGTGAAGCACCGCCTCATCCTCAACCGCGTCACGTATCCGGCCACGCTGCTGGCGATCGGCCTCGCGCCGCTGTCGCCGGGGCTGACCCTGCCCCACGCGCTGGCGGGCGCGGTCGCCGTCTACGCCGTCTTCGTGATCCAGAGCCTGCTGCTCGGCGGCTCGGTGCTGGGCATGGGCGACGCCAAGCTCGGCGCCGTGGTCGGCGCCACCACAGGGCTGGGACTCGACTCCCAGCACCTCGGCGCGGTGTACGCGGTGATCGCCGCGGTGCTGCTCGGCGGGGTGGCCGCGGCGATGCTGCTGGTGACCCGGATTCGGGGGCTCAAGGACCCGATACCCTATGGCCCGTTCCTCTGCGCCGGGTCGGCGCTCATCATGTACGTCGGTCCGTCCGGACCGTAGGGGGGGCAGGGGCGGGGAGACAGAGGAGGTCAGCGGTGCGAAAGCTGCTCCAGGACGAGCGCGAGATCCGCGTGGCACGCCAGCACTGGTCGATCTTCATCCCCGTGGTGGGTGGCTGCCTGCTGATGGTCGGGGTGCTCGCCGGGCTCGCCGTGGTGGGCCCGTCCCATGTCTCCGGCCTCCCGCTGGACAGCGCCAAGACGTTCGTCGTGGCGCTGGGGCTCGCGGGCGCCGCGCTGACCCTCACGGTCCGCTGGCTCCGCTGGCACTACACCACCTTCACGCTCACCGACCGCCGTGTGGTGGTGGGCGCCGGGGTGCTCTCGCGTCACACCGAGTCGATCGCCCTCGACCGCGTCCAGGACACCGCCGTCCGCCAGAGCCTGGTGGCGCGGATCTTCCGGGCGGGCGACGTGGAGATCGAGTCGGCGGGACGCGACGGCTCCGAGGTGCTGGCCAACATCCACGACCCCCAGGGATTCAGCAACGACCTGCTCAACGCGGTCGAGGCCCACCGCACCGGCCGCCCCTACGGCGGCGGCGAGGAGCCGACCGGGGCACCGGCGCCGCAGGGATACGCACCGCCCGGAGCCGCCGGCTACGGGCCGCCCCCGGGCTACCGACCGCCCCGGCGCCGCGACGGCCTGTAGGTGCGGCGCCGCCCGGTGGGGAGGAGCCCGGCGGTCCTCCCCACCCGGCGGCTGGCACTCAGACGGGCGGCGTGGGAGCCGGCGTCGCCGGGATGGGCATGGGCTTGGGGCTCGTCTTGGGGTTCGGCCTGGGGGTGGCCTTGGGGGTCGGCTTGTGCTTGGGCTTGGGCTTCGGCTTCGGCGGCGTGGCGGTGCCCTTCAGCTTGCCCTTGGTGGTGGTGCCGTTCTTGTGGGTGACGGTCCCGCTCCTGCCCTTTGTCCCCGGGGTGTGCTTGGTGGCGCTGAGGTGGTGCGGCGCCGGTTGGACCACCTTGTGCTGCGGCGTCGCGGCCGCGTGGCCCAGGAGCACCGTCCCGGCGGTGCCGGCGAGGAGCGAGGCCGTGGCCGCGCCCGCGGTGACCAGTAGCTTGAGGTGCATGACGTATCCCTTCCCTGTGGCGTTGTCCCCGGTGAATTGGGGGTGTTCTGGCCAGTCTGCGTATGGTCGCAGATCTGGCCCTCGTGTGGGAGCGCGGCGTTTCTGCCGCCGGTGGGGGATACGCGCAGTTCTGCCGCCGGTGTGAGTGACGCGGCTGCTCTGCTGCGGGTGGGGAGGCGCGGTAGTTCCTGCCACCGGTGGGGATGCCCGGCGGTTCTGCCGCCGGTCGAGATTCGCGGCTGGCCGCTCTGCCGCGGGTGGAGATGCGCGGCAGTTCTGCCGCCGGTTGAGATTCGCGGCCGCCCACTCTGCCGCCGGTTGAGCATCGTTCTGCCGGCGGTGTGAGTGTCGCGGCAGTTTCTCCACGGTATTTTTACCGGGGGGAGGCTCCGCCTCCCCCCGCTCATGCCAAAGACATCGTGCGCTGGCGCGCCCGATGCCGTGGCATACCCCC
>JAQBPH010000307.1:0-8933 GCA_028287625.1 Chloroflexota bacterium
CATCGGCCACCGCCGCCGCACCAGCAGGGGGAGGCTGGACCAGAGGGCCAGGCCCACGCCGAGGGTGCCGATGCGCGCGCCGTGGCCGGCCTCCTCCCTGAGGCCGACGGTCCAGCCGATCGAGGCCAGGGTGACGAGCGCGGTGAGGCCCGCATCGAGCAGGCGCTCGCGCATCGATCCGCCGTCCGCACGCTGCGCCGGCGCGGCACTGGCCATACGCAGGGCACCGTACGTCAGGGGCGGCTGCCGGCGCATCCGTCCGCGGACGTCATCCTCCGGGATGACTCCGCCGCTGGGCCGTTCCCACCACCGCCACCGCCCCCGCGCCCACCGCGAGGAGCAGGAGCCCGGCGCCCAGACCGATGGCCACCCTGCTCCCCTGGAGCGCTCGGGAGGCGGCGAGGCCGCCACCGAGGAGGCACGTCGCCACGACGGCGATGCACATCTGCAGCGTGGCCGGCGTCACCCATGTCCTGCTGAGGGACCCCGAGCGCGGCCGGGAGACCATCACCAGCATGAACAGGTCGGCGGCGGGGACGGCCAGCCGCACCCATCGGGGCAGAGGGGGCACCGGCTGGTCGGGGACTCGGGTGAGGCGGTTCGCCATGCCGGAATCGTACGGACGCGGTGTGACGATCGGGTCGCGACCCTGTCATGAGACTGAAAGGTGACCGGCCGTAGCCTCGGAGCATCTCGTATCACACCCAATTCATACATGGGAGCCCACATCATGACGTGGCAGGGTACCTACGGCCCCAATGGGGACTGGCGTTCCGACGGGCGTCGCAACGACGGCCGCGGCGACGAGTCGCGTCAGCAGGATCCGCGGAACGACGGCCGCCGCCAGGGCGACCAGAGAAGCCGGTAGGCCGCACGGGTGGCGGCGGTTCGCGCCGCCACCCGCAGCCGCCGCAGGCGCGGCGGTTCGGCGGGGACGGGTGGTGATGAGCTGGCCGAGGCGACTCCGGACGTGGCTGCTCGGGGCGGGACCGGCCGCAGCCGGCGGGTCGGCGGTCTCGCCCGCGCCGGTGCTGCCGTTGCGCACGGTGCTCCGGCACTTCTGGCCCTATGTCCACCCGTATCGTCGCTGGCTGTGGCTCAGCGTCGCGTTCGCCGCCCTCTCGCCCGCCATCGGCGCCGCCACCATCTGGCTCTACAAGGTGGTCGTCGATCAGGTCCTCGTCCCCCACCGGCTGACCCTGTTCCCGACCCTGGTGGCGGCCTATCTGGCGCTCACCCTGCTGGACGGGTGCGTCTCCTTCGTCGACCAGTACGCCTCGACCTGGGTGGGCGAGAGGTTCCTGCTCGACCTGAGGACGGCCCTCTTCCGGCACCTGACCGTGCTCCCACCGACCTTCTACGAGGGGCGCCCCATCGGCGACGTGATGGAACGCCTGACCGGCGACGTGGGGGCGATCGAGACGCTGGTGGTCTCGAGCGCGGCCGGCGTCGTGGCCGACGTCATCAGGCTGGTCGTCTACGGCGCCGCGCTCCTCTACCTCAGGTGGGACCTCGCGCTCGTGGCGCTGGCGGTGGCTCCCCTCTTCTGGATCTGCGCCTCCCGCTTCTCGGGGAGGATCAGGGAGGCCTCTCGGGAGCGGCGTCTGCGCAGCGGTGCGCTGACCGCCGTGATCCAGGAGTCGTTGACCAGCATGCCCCTCGTCCGAGCCTACGGGCGGGAGGACCGCGAGGTCGGGCGCGTTCAGGGCGCGAACCTGGGGCAGCTGGCGGCCCAGATGACGAGCACGCGCCTGTCGGCGCTGTTCACCCCGGTCGTCGACCTCATCGAGATGGGCGGTGTGCTGGTGGTCCTCGGCGTGGGCACGTGGGACCTCGCCCAGGGACGGCTCAGCGTCGGCGGCCTGCTGGCCTTCGGTGCCTACCTCACCCAGCTCTACTCGCCGATTCGCGGTCTGGCGGGGCTGATCACCACCCTGCACTCGGCGTCGGCGAGCGCGGAGCGCATCCTCGAGGTCTTCGCCGAGCGTTCACCGGTCGTCGAGCATCCTCGTGCCGTCGACCTCGGACGGGCGGCGGGACACCTCCAGATCCAGTCGGCCAGCTTCCGCTACCCCGTGGCCGGCCGGGACGCGCTCCGCGATGTGACGCTGCACGTGTCGCCGGGTGAGGTGGTCGCCGTGGTGGGAGCGAGCGGCGCCGGCAAGTCCACCCTGATCAAGCTGCTGCTCCGGTTCCACGACCCCTCCTCCGGCGCCATCCTGCTCGACGGGCACGACCTGCGCGATCTGACCCTGCGATCCCTGCGTGACAACATGGCGGTGGTCCTCCAGGACACCCTCGTCTTCGACGGCACCGTCCGCGAGAACATCCTCTTCGGCCGGCCGGACGCCGACGACCACGCGGTGCGGGCGGCGGCTCGTCTCGCCGACGCCGCCGACTTCATCGAGGCGCTGCCGGACGGGTACGAGACCCTCGTCGGCCAGCAGGGGCGACGTCTCTCCGGTGGGCAGCGCCAGCGCCTCGCCATCGCGCGCGCCCTCATCCGCGACGCTCCGGTGGTGATCCTGGACGAACCCACGGTCGGCGTCGACGCCGCGTCGGTGGAGCGACTCCTCGGACCGCTGCGACGCCTGATGCGCGGGCGCACCACGCTGATCATCTCCCACAACCTGCTCACCGTCCGTGACGCCACCCGCATCGTCGTGCTCGACGCGGGCCGGGTGGTCGAGGAGGGCACGCACCATCAGCTCATGGCACGGGCCGGTGCGTACGCCGCTCTCCACCGTGCTCACCAGGGTCCTGGGTCGCCGGCCGGGGAACGCACGCCGGCAGCGTAGCCGGGGTGCCGGGGGAGGCTGGGTCGCCGGCGTGGGGGCAAGCGCCGATCGCTGTTGGTGGTCCTCCACCGCGGTACGTCGACACCGGCCGCGCCCGGCCGGTCGAGACGTTCCCCTCAGGTGGCGGCGCGCACCGTACCGCGCACCCGCTGAGGCGGGATCCATCCGGGGCGCCCTGCACAATGGCACGAGCGGTGCTGGACCGTACGCTCTGAACCATGGTGGCTGGGCGTGGGAGGCGTGGTCTCGCTCTCACCGCTGGCCCCGAGTGCGCGCCATGGAACGAGCGGACCGGGACGCGCGGACCCGACGTCGCACCCGCCCTTCTCCAGGTTCGCGACGTCAGCCTGGCCTTCGGCGGGGTGGTGGCCCTCGACCGGGTCGGCTTCGACGTGGCGCCGGGTGCGATCTGCGGGCTGATCGGGCCCAACGGCGCCGGCAAGACGTCGATGGTCAACTGCATCACCCGCGCCTACCGGCCGGATTCCGGCGACATCGTGTTCGATGGGACCAGCCTGCTGCGCACCGGCGCCCACGACATGGTGCGGCGGGGCATCGCCCGCACCTTCCAGAACCTCGAGCTCTTCGCCTCGATGTCGGTGCTGGACAACGTCCTCGTCGGTGACCACGTGCGCATCGACGGCGCGTTCCTCTCCGCCGGCGTGCGCGCTCCTCGGGTGCGGCGCAGCGAGGCGGCGGCTCGCGACCGCGCCATGGAGGCGCTGCGCACCGTGGGCATCGAGCGGTTCGCGGACCACCCCGTGGCCGCCGTCCCCCACTCGGCGCAGAAGCTCACCGAGATGGCGCGGGCACTGGTGTCGCGGCCGCGCCTGCTGCTGCTCGACGAGCCCGCGGGCGGGCTCGGCCATCAGGAGGTCGACGGCCTCACCGAGCTCATCCGGCGGGTCCGCGACGAGTTCGCGCTCACCATCCTGCTCATCGAGCACCACATGAACCTGGTCATGTCGCTCTGCGACCACGTCGTCGTCCTCGACTTCGGCCGTGCCATCGCGACGGGGACGCCCCGGGAGATTCACGCCGACCCCGCGGTGATCGACGCCTACCTCGGCATCGACGACGAGGAGGACGCCGATGCTCGAGCTCACTGAGGTGGTGGCCGGCTATGGCGGCAACACGGTGCTGCACGGCGTGTCGCTCACCGTCCCGGAGCGGACGATCGTCTGCGTGCTCGGCGCCAACGGCGCGGGAAAGACCACGACGCTGAGGGCGATCTCCGGGGTCGTGCAGCGCTCCGGCGCGATCCGCCTCGACGGCCGTTCGATCGGACGGGCGTCGGCAGAGCAGATCGCCCGCTGGGGAGTCGCCCACGTCCCGCAGGGGGGCAGCGTGTATCAGAAGCTCACCGTGGAGGAGAACCTGCGCATCGGCGCCCACCTCCGCCGTGACGGCGACGTGCGGGCCGACCGCCACCGGGTCAGCGACTACTTCCCGTGGTTGAGCCGGCGGTGCGACCAGCTCGCCGGCACGCTGAGCGGCGGGCAGCAGCGCATGCTCGCCATCGCCCGTGGCCTGATGATGCGGCCACGTCTCCTCATGCTCGACGAGCCGTCCCTGGGGCTCGCGCCCCTGGTGGTGAAGGAGGTGTTCGACGCGGTGCGCACCATCAGCGCCGACCTGGGGATGGCGGTCCTGGTGGTCGAGCAGAACGCGCGACTGGCATTGCGGTCGGCGGTGCACGGCTACGTGCTCGAGGCGGGGGCGGTGGCCGTCTCCGGTCGCAGCGAGGTGCTGCGCGCCGACGACTCGGTGCGCCGCTCGTACCTCGGCTACTGAGATGCGGCAGCTCGCCCAGCAGGTGGTCAGCGGCCTCGCCTCGGGCGGCATCTTCGCCAGCCTCGCGCTGGCGTTCGTCCTCGTCCACCGCGCCATGGGGGTGGTGAACTTCGCCCAGGGCGAGATCGCGATGTTCACCACCTTCATCGCCTGGTCGCTGCTGGAGACGGGGATGCCCTACGCGGCGGCGTTCCTGCTCGCCGTCGTCGCCGCCTTCGCCATCGGCGTGGGGGTCGAGCGCACCGTCATCCGTCCCGTCGAACGCGGGCCGGTGCTGGCGACGGTGATCGTCACCATCGGGCTTGCGACGGTGTTCAACGGGCTGGCGGGGGCGATCTGGCTGTACATGCTGAAGGCGTTCCCCAGCCCCTTCCCGGCGCGCACCGTCACCGTCGACGGGGTCGCCATCAGCGATCAGGACCTCGGTCTGATCGGCACCTCGCTGGTGGTGATGGTGCTGATGTACGCCTTCTTCCAGCACACCCGCATCGGACTGGTGATGCGCGCCGCCGCCCTCGACCCGGTCACCAGCCGCCTGCTGGGGGTGCGGGTGGGCTGGATGCTGGCGCTGGGCTGGGGGCTGGCGGCGATGGTGGGCGCCGTCTCCGGGATGATGGTGGCGCCGGTCGTCTTCCTCGAACCGAACTTCATGCAGACCGTCGCCATCTACGCGCTCGCCGCGGCGGTCCTGGGCGGCATCGACAGCGCGCTGGGAGCGGTGATCGGTGGCGCGGTCGTGGGCGTGACCGTGAACCTCGTCGGCACCTACCTCGGCTCGATCGGCGCCTCGCTGCGGCTGGTCGTGGCGCTCGCCATCATCATCTGCGTGCTGGTGGTGCGGCCCTCGGGCCTGCTCGGGCGCCCGGACGCCCAGCGCGTATGAGGGGTGCGCTCCTCGCCATCCGCCGGCGCCGTCTCCTGCTCCTCGGCGCCGCCGCCCTCTGCCTGCTGGCCACTCCCGCGCTGCTGCTCCCCGACTTCGTCACCTACGACCTCGCCTATGCCGGGGTCTACGCCATCGCCATCCTCGGACTGGTGCTGCTCACCGGGTTCTCCGGGCAGATCTCGCTGGGTCAGGGCGCCTTCATGGCGGTCGGCGGGTACGCGTCGGCGATCCTGGTCGCGACCTCGGGCTGGAGCTTCTACCTCACCCTCCCCGTCGCCGGCGTGCTCGCGACCGTGGTCGGGATCGTGGTGGGCATCCCCGCGGCGCGGCTCACCGGCATCTACCTGGCGCTGGCCACCTTCGCCCTGTCGCTGGCGGCGCCCGCTCTCCTGAAGGAGGCCGTGCCCCTCACCAACGGCGCACGGGGGATCGTGGTGAGCAGCGCCTCGCCGGTGGGGCCGCTGTCGCAGGAGCAGTCCCAATACCTCCTCTGCTGGGGCGTCGCCGGCGTGCTCCTCGTTGTCGCCGTCAACCTGCTGCGCGGCCGCTTCGGGCGCGCGCTGATGGCGGTGCGCGACAGCGAGGCGGCGGCGCGGTCGTCCGGCATCAACGTGCCCCTGTACCGGGCCGCCGCCTTCGGGATCTCGGCATTCTGCGCCGGGGTCGCCGGGGCGCTGCTCTCGGATCTCGCCGGCTTCGTCAACCCCGACAGCTTCGGCCCGCAGCTCTCCATCAGCGTGCTCGTGGGGGCGGTGGTCGGCGGAGTGGGCTCGATGCTCGGCCCGGTGCTGGGGGCGCTGTTCGTCGAGTTCCTGCCGATCCGAGCGCAGGACATCCCTCGGATCGGCACCGCGGCCCCCGCGGTGATCGAGGGCCTGCTGCTCATCCTGGTCGTGCTGATGGCTCCCACCGGCCTGGCCGGCCTGCTTGCCCGCGCGCGCGGCTGGGCGCGGGGGTGGGTCGTGCGCCACCGGCCCCGGGCCACCGGGCCCCGAGGGGTCGAGCCCCCGCCGGCGGAGCTCCGTGGGGTCGCGATGGTCATCGACGCTCGGGTCGCCGAGGAAACGGAGGTCAGACAATGAGGCATCGCCATCGCCGGCCGCTCCGCGCGGTCGTCGCCACCATGGCGCTCACCCTGAGCGCATGCGGGGGCGGCGCCCCCTCGGGAGCCGCTCCACACGGCGACTCGACGGGCGTGACCGCGAGCTCCATCGCGCTCGGCACGACCTTCGCGCTCAGCGGGCCGGCGTCGGCGTACGGGGTGATTCCCAAGGGCACCCAGGCCTACTTCCAGTACGTCAACGACCACGGCGGGGTGAACGGACGGAAGATCGACTACCGGGTTCTCGACGACGGCTACAGCCCGCCGCAGACGGTGCAGCTCACCCGCCAGCTGGTGCAGCAGGACAGGGTGTTCGCCATGGTCGGCGGGTTCGGGACCCAGCAGCAGATGGCGGTGCGCCAGTACCTCAACGACCGCAGGGTCCCGCAGCTCTTCGTGACCAGCGGTGCCGCAACCTGGGCCACCGACTACCACCAGTTTCCCTGGAGCATCAGCTGGCTCCCGACGTTCGCGACCGAGTCGATGATCGACGCCGGCTACGTGAAGCGAACGCTCCCCGGTGCGAGGATCGGTGTGCTCTACCAGAACGACGACTTCGGCCAGGACTACCTCACCGGGCTGGAGCGGGGGATGGGCGACGCCACCCGTCAGATCATCGACCGCGAGCCCTACGACGTCAGCGCCGCCGATGTCTCGTCGCAGGTGGCCCGCCTGCGCGGCTCGGGAGCCGACACCCTCTTCATCTTCGCCACCGCCCGGTTCGCCATCCAGACCATGGTGAGCGCGTACAAGCTCGGGTGGCACCCGAGGACCCTGCTCTCGTACACGTCCGCCGCCTCGACGATCATCGACGCGGTGGACCGCGCGGCCGGGTCGGTCGACGCCACCGAGGGAATCACCAGCGTCGGTTTCGAGCTCGACCCGGGCAATCCCGCGGATGCGAGCCTCCCGGGCACCGGGCTGTACCAGCAGATCATGGGCAGGTACCTGCCCGGAGCCGACCAGAGCAACGTCTTCTACCTGACCGGCATGAGCAATGCGTACATGGTCGTCGACGCGCTGCGGCGGGCGGGCGCGGATCTCACCCGCGAGGGACTGATGCGCGCGGCGGCGAGCATGAGCGAGCCGGCGAACCCGTTCCTGCTCCCCGGCGTGGTGGCGAGGACGACCGCGACCGACCACTTCCCCATCACCCAGATGGAGATCGGCCATTTCCACAAGGGGATCTTCCAGCTGTCCGGCGCCCTCGAGGACACCCGCAGCGCCATGCTCTCGCTGGTCGCGCACTGACATGGCCGCTCACGGCCCGGCCTCCGCGGCGGCGTAGCCCCTGCACCGTGGGGAAGACCTGATGTCGGTGCTCGACACCGCCGGTCCCGTCGGCACCGCCCCGACCCCGCGACCCGGAGTCGCCTCGTTCAGTCTTCACGGCTGGATCTGGTGCGTGATGGCGCTTGCCGGCACAGCCCTCGGGGTGTCCCTGCGTCCTCTCTTCGGACTCACCAACCCCAGACCCGGCGATTCCACCTGCTGAGGTGGGCGTTTGCAGCGCAACCCGACCGTCCCCCAGTCGTCTTTACGCCACCGAGCCGGTGCCGTAGGATCCAGCCACAGCCATGGTCGGGACGGTGCCGCTGGGCCGGCGCGGATTGTGCGACCGCCGGAGGGAGTGCGCCGCTCTCGACCGGCTGCTCGCGACCGTCCACGAGGGCCGGAGCGGCGTGCTGGTGCTCCGCGGCGAGGCGGGGATCGGCAAGACGGCGCTCCTCGAGCATGCCGTCGAGACGGCGTCCGGCTGTCGCATCGCCCGAGTCACCGGCGTCGAGTCCGAGATGGAGCTGACGTATGCCGGCCTCCATCGGCTCTGCGGACCGGAGATGCTCCACCGGCTCGACCGTCTGCCCGGGCCCCAGCGCGACGCGCTGGGATCCGCCCTGGGGCTGACCGCGGGCGCCGCACCAGACCGCTTTCTGGTCGGCCTCGCCGTGCTCAGCCTCCTGGCCGACGTTGCCGAGGAGCAGCCGCTCCTGTGCGTCGTCGAGGACGCCCAGTGGCTCGACCAGGCATCGGCCCTGGTGCTCGCCATCGCCGCACGCCGGCTGCAGGTGGAGTCCGTCGTCATGCTCTTCGCGATCCGTGAGCCCTGCGCGGCGCCGCAGTTCGAGGGCCTCCCCGAGCTGCGCATCGTGGGGCTTCCCGACCGGGACGCCCGCGAGCTGCTCGCCTCGGTGACCCCTCGTGGGCTCGACGGGCGTCTCCGCGACCGGATCGTCGCCGAGACCCACGGGAACCCGCTCGCCCTGCTCGAGCTCCCCCGCGGCCTGGAGCCGGCAGAGCTGGCCGCGGGGTTCGGCCTGCCGGGCACGCTGCCCGTCCCCCACCGCATCGAGGA
>JAQBPH010000332.1:0-3519 GCA_028287625.1 Chloroflexota bacterium
GTCCCCTGCAGCCAGTACCGGCCGTCCTCTGTCCGCCAAACCTTCGGGCAGCCCTCGCTGAAGCCGGACGTGTAGGGATCCGCCACCAAAGTGACCTTCATGAACGCCTCTCCTCTGTGCCGGCCGCCGGTGGTCCCTCGTATGGCGCTAGGTCCCCCGATCGCGACGAGAGTATGGCGCTCGCTGATCGTGATGGCCACGCCCGGATGGGAATTTCTAGCCATGTTCTACCATATGCAGTATTATGGCGCAACTACTGCCGCTCGACCCGCCGGTAGGGCGGCAGTGGGCTAACCGTGCCTATCGCACCTGAGTGGAGGAGTCGCCCGTGGAACACTGCCGATGACGGGCGCAGCAGAACAGGACGCCATGCTCGACTTCCTCATCTGCTGGCACCTGGCGAGCGGTGCCGAGGGGCGCCCTCGCGTCATGGCCGCGCACCGCCGGAGGGCGGCGGGCTCCGATCATCTCGACGGCGATGACACCGGCTCTGGTCTCTGGTCGTGGTGCACCTCGGTGTGGCTGCCCGGATGGATGCGAGCCGCCGGGCTGGTGGAGGAGGCGCGAGCGCTCGAGCAGGGCGGGGGCATCAGCGTCCCGCGGGCACGGCAGGTTGCGCGGGAGGCAGCCGTGCGCAGGACCGGCGGCGTCCCCTTGGTGTGCACCGTGATCGAGCGCGGACGCGCGTTCGCCGCTGTGGACGCATCCGGCTCCGCTGCCGTCCACTGCTGCGGGGTCGAGGGCGCTCAGCCGACCCTCGTGTACGTCGCGGCGCGTGATGCCGCCTATGTGGCACTGCGGGACCGCGTCGACCTCGACCGGGTCGTCGCTCGCCTGAGGTTCTCCGCCCTGGCGCTCGTCGGCGGCATCACGATGGCGCAGTTCCGGACGCTCCTCACCACGGGCTCGCGTCCCGGCGATACGCCACAAGTCACCACCGTGAGACGGGGAGGAGCGGCATGACGGACGTGGGCGAACCAGCGTCCACGGCGGCGACGCCGCCCAACGGCATCGTCGTGCCCGGCTCCCGAGTCCGGGTGCGGGACACCGACGGCGAGCACGAGTACACGGTGGTCACCAGGGTCACCACCGATGCTGCACCAGGATCGGTCTCCATCGGCTCGCCCGTGGGCAGGGCGCTCCTCGGACGCGGGCCCGACGAGCAGGTACGGGTCGAGACTCCTGGCGGCGTCCGTCTGCTGACGGTCGTGGATGTCGCCGGCAGCGCGGCATCTGCGGGGAGCGCCTGGCCATGCGAGGCATGAGGACCAAGCTCCTGAGGACGATCGCCGCCGAGGAGAGGCGCAGGGAGCGTGACGAGAAGCGCGAGCGGCGGCGACTCGCTCGAGGCGAAGCCCACGGTGCAGCGAGCGCGCCACCGGCCGGAGACGAGATGCACGACGACCGCGATGCGGCCCGGGAGGCGCGGTGATGACCACGCACGCGCCGGTCAGAAGACCACTCCGAGACCCTCTCCTCTGGGCTGGGCTTCCTGTGGGCCGGGAACCTGCTCAGACCGCGGCGCTGTGGGTCAGCCCCGGGGGCTCCTCCTCGTCGCCGGGGTCGAGCACGTCCTCCTGGAGCACGCCCTCCTCGTCCTCCGCCTCGTGCTCGGTGGGCACCGGCCGGTTGGCGCGGGTCTCGGTCACCACCTGGGCGGCGAGGGCGTCGATGGCGGCGCGGAGGTCGCGCAGCCCGTCGCCGGTCACCGAGGAGATGACGATCGGCTCGGTCTCCGCGATCTCGCGGAGGCCCGCCACGACGTGGGGCAGCTCGGCGGGGGGCACCAGGTCGGCCTTGGAGACCACCAGCAGCGCGGGCTGGTCGGCGTCCATGGAGTGGAGCGTCTCGAGCACGGTGGTGAGCTGGCTCTGGGCCTCGGGGTGCGAGGCGTCCACCACCACGGCCAGCATCAGCGCCGCGCGCACCTCCTCGAGGGTGGCGGCGAAGGCCTGGACCAGCTCGGTGGGGAGGTTCTGGATGAAGCCGACGGTGTCGGTGAGGATCACCCGGCGCGAGGAGGGCAGGCTGAGCAGCCGCGAGGTGGGGTCGAGGGTGGCGAAGAGCAGGTCGTCGGCGAGCACGTCCGAGTTGGTCAGCCGGTTGAGCAGCGTCGACTTGCCGGCGTTGGTGTAGCCGACCAGCGCGCAGGTGGCCAGGGGGACGTCGAGCCGCGCCTTGCGCTGGGTGGTGCGCCGCCGCTCCAGCTCCTTCAGGCGCACCCGCAGCCGCTTCAGCCGCTGGCCGACCAGGCGGCGGTCGACCTCGATCTGGGTCTCACCGGGGCCGCCGCGCAGTCCTACGCCGCCGCGCTGCCGCTCGAGGTGGCGCCAGCCGCCGGCGAGGCGGGGCAGGAGGTGCTCGAGCTGGGCCATCTCCACCTGGATCCGGCCCTCGGCGGTGCGCGCGCGCCGGGCGAAGATGGCGAGGATCACCTCGGTGCGGTCGAGCACCGGGACCTTCCAGGCGGCCTGGAGGTTGCGCTGCTGGCGGGGGGTCAGCGAGTCGTTGACGAGCACCGCGGGCCGGTCCATCTCGCCGAGGGCGGCGTCGAGGGTCTCGACGGTGCCGGTGCGCAGGTAGGTGGCGGGATGGGGCTCACGCAGCTGGAGAAGGCGCCGGTCGGCGACCTGGGCGCCGAGGGTGCGCGCCAGCTCCTCGAGCTCGTCGAGCTGGATCTCGGCGCGCTCGCGGCGATTCCCGCCGCTGTGGGTGCCGAGCAGGGCGACGCGGGTGAGCGTGGCTCCGACCGACGGGTCGGCGCCGCTGAGGGTGGGGGGCTGGTTCGGTGTCTTGGTCTTGGTCTGAGCCATGGGGGAAGCCTACGGGAAGGTTACCCCCGCCATCCGTGTTTGAAGCCGGGTCGGCGGGGTACGATGAGACCTTCACACGGTCGCATGCCCGCCTGCCTGGCACCCCGGTGATGGGGGCGTATGGTTTCGACGGGGTCGTGGATTGTGGGATGGCGAGCCGAGCCCCGGGCTCGTAAAACCGGGAAAAATATACGTGCGAACAGCACTCCCGCCTACGCTCTCGCTGCCTAAGCGAAAGTAAGGCAAACGCTCAGGCCTCGGCCTGACGTCGACCGGATCCTCGGCCGCGGGGTCCGGAGCCGACGTTAATACCAGCGGTCTCGCCGCCCGGTGGCGCCACGGCGCCGGGCGGGACGTCCACCGTGGCTGGCCCGAGTACAGCCTGGTCCCAGGGCGTTGCTCGGGTGAGATCAAAACCGGGACTACGCTCGTAGAGGTCTCACGGGACGCGGCTTCGGACCCGGGTTCGATACCCGGCGCCTCCACCACCGGGGTGGCCCCCCGGTCAGGGCTCGCAGCCCACCGCGATCGCCAGGGCGCGGCAGATGGAGCTCATCGTCGCGGGGCGCGCCCGGCCGACGCGGCGCACCAGGCGGGAGCGGGCGACCAGCTGCACCCTGTCGAGGTTGGCCACCGACTCCACCCGCAGGCCGTCGCCGGGGCGCTCGGGCGCTTTCCGCCTTACTCGCCACCGCCACCGAACGTC
>JAQBPH010000342.1:0-7737 GCA_028287625.1 Chloroflexota bacterium
CCGCCGCCGCCGAGGCGGCCGAGGCCGCCTCGCTGGTGAGCATCCTCACCAGCTTCCTCGAGAGCCTACTCGGCCGGTGGGTGATCGCGTTCGCCATCAACCTCTTCGCCACCGGCGTGGAGAAGGCTTTTGTCAACCCGGACCACAACCCCTTCGAGGGCTGGCAGATCAGCGACCTGTCGCATGCCCTGCTCGGCGCCGACGCCCTCGTCCTCTTCGCGCCCATCGCCGAGGCCATCCCCGGGTTCAGCGCCTTCAAGAGCGCCCATCCGTTCCTCGCTGCGGGAGCCGTCAGCGGCACCGCCGGGGGGGTGGCGGCGTTCACCAGCGACGCCTCCGCGTCCATCTTCGAGGGGAAGCCGCTGTGGAGTCTCGGCACCCTCGTCGACGTTGGAATCAGCGCCGGCGTCTCCGGGGTGGTCTCCGGGCTCGCGGAGAACGCTGCCGCGAGGTGGGCCATGCGGCCGGACCCGACCTACCGCGGCCCCAGCCTGCTGAGCAGCGACACCGGCCTCGCCGAGACGAGCCTCGCACCGGTCAAGCCCCCGCCGGTGGAGAGGGCCCCCGGCGGAGGGATCCGCCCTGCAGGGCCGCCGCCGGAGGGATGGTCCCGGACCGAGGGTGGTCTCCTCGTCCCCAGGGGTGTCAGCGATGTCCGGATGGGCGACCAGACGTTCCGCGTCGAGGGCGCCAAGAGCGGCCAGCCGGGGATCGGGGAGGCGAGGACCCAGGTGCCCAGCCTCCGCATCGAGCAGGGCCAGGGAGGCCCCAAGGGGCTGATCCAGGCGAGGCCGGGGGATCCCCAGGGTGTGAGGCTCGGCGACCAGCCGTACCGCGCCGGAGACCCCGGCCAGCAGGGGCTGGTGGAAGCGAGGGTCCAGGTGCCCGGGGAGGCGAGGATCGGCGGCAAGCTGTACCGCATCGAGGGCCCCCAGGACCCGAACGGTCCGATGACCGCCAAGACCAGCCTGCCCGACCAGCCTGGGATCGCCCGCGATCAGTGGGAGGGACACGGTCCCGGCGGACTCACGCTCCCCAAGCACGATGCCTTCCACAGCTCCTTGGGAGTGACGGTGGAGCAGCCGCGGCTCAACCTGTGGCAGTCGTCCCGGCAGCTGCGCAAGAACTTCTTCAAGCTCCAGCTCAAGGGACCGAGCAACACCGCGCTGAACCCGTTCACATCGGGGCAGATGCCGCCACCGCCCGCGTTCCCGGGCCACCCGGTGGTCACGCCGGGACGGGCACCCGCCCCGCCGCCCCCGCCGCCCCCGCCGCCGGTGGTGGGAGGCGGGACCTACCGGGTCCGCCCGGGCGACAACCTCTGGGCGATCGCCCAGCGCACCTACGGCGACGGCGAGCTGTGGAAGGTGATCCACCGGGCCAACATGCAGGTCGGAGCCGATCCGAACGTCATCCACGCCGGCGACCTGCTCCACCTCCCGCCCCTCGCCAAGCCGGCGGCCTGAGCCGGCGGCGGCTCGCCGGCCACACGCCGCCGCCCGTCACCCGGGGGGAAGGTCCTCCGGCAGCAGGGCGATCTGCACCAGCGCGGGCCGCTGTCCGCGGCGCACGGAGACGCCGCGGCCCGGGGGCAGCGGCGAGGCGCTGTAGGGACCGACCAGCTGGCCCTCCTGGCGCTCCCCGGAGAGGATGATCCCCGGCGCGCCCAGCTCCCGCAGGCGCTGGAGGGGAGGCTCGAAGAGCGCCCGCGCGGCGCCGCCGACCCGGCGTGCGACCACGAGGTGGACGCCGAGGTCGCGCCCCTGCGCGAGCACGTCGACGAGCGGGAGCAGCGGGTTCCCGCCCGGCGTCGACACCAGGTCGTAGTCGTCGACGACGACGATGACGTCGGGCCCCGACCACCAGCTGCGGCTGCGCAGCTCCCGGGCCTCGAGGTCGGCGGTCGGCATCCGCGTCTCGGCGAGCCTGCGCAGCCGCAGCACGGCCTCGTGCGCGGCGGGAGCGGCCGGCGCGTCGGCGAACAGGTGCGACCGGGGCACGACCTCGCGGAGCCGCATCCGGTAGTCGACGAGCAGCACCGACACCTGGTCGGGCCGGTGGCGGGCACAGAGCCCGCCGAGGTAGGTGCGCAGCAGGCTCGTCTTCCCCGAGCCGCCGTCGCCCCAGACGACGAGGTGCGGCTCGTCGCCGAGGAGGTCGAGGTGGAAGGGCGCGAGCGCGGGCTCGGCGACGCCGACCGGCACGCCGGGCTCGCCATCCTCGCCGGGGCGCGGCAGGAGGTCCACCGAGAACAGGGCGGGGAGCACCCGCACCGGCTCGGCCGCGCCCGCACCCCGCCACAGCCCTGCGACCGCCACCACCGCCTCCTCCGTCGCCGCGGTCAGGTCGTCACGGCCGGGACGGCCGTCGATGCGCGGCAGGGCGACCTGGACGAGGTGGCCGTCGGCGTCGAGGCCGCGCCCCGGCACGCCCGCGGGCAGCGTCGCCTGCGCGCGGCGGTCCACGGCCGACTCGGTCGGGTCGTTGAGGCGGAGCTCGAGGCGGCCCCCGATGCTCTCCCGCAGGTTGGCGCGGAAGTCGACCCAGCGACCCGTGCTGAGCACCAGGTGGATGCCGTAGCCGAGACCACGGGCGGCGATGTCCGCGACCAGCGGCTCGAGGTCCTCGTGCTCGTGGCGCAGCGCGATCCAGTTGTCGATGACCAGGACGACGTCGGCTCCCAGCTCCGCCGGCACGGCCCCGGCGGCGCGCGCGGCCCGCAGGGTGGCCACGGAGTCGATCCCGCCGGCGCGGAAGAGCTGCTCGCGCTCGCCGAGGAGGGAGGCGACGTGGGCGACGGCGCGGCGCACCCGCTCCGGATCGGAGCGGCCGCACACCGTGCCCACGTGCGGGAGCCCGGCGAGCTGGGCGAGCCCCCCGCCTCCATAGTCGATGGCGTGGACCCACAGGTCGCGCGGCGAGTGGGTGAGCGCCAGCGCCAGGAGGAGGGTTCGGAGCAGTGTGCTCCTCCCCGTCTGGGGGGCCCCGACCACGGCGAGATGGCCCTCGCGCCCCGCCAGGTCGACGGCGAGCACGTCGCGGCTCTGCTCCCGAGGCCGGTCGAGGAATCCCAGCGGGGCGGACAGCCGTCCCGCGCCGGGCCACCCCCGGGCAGCCGCCGCGGGCCCCTCGAGGGCGACGCCGGGGAGCACCTGGTCGAGGGTGACCACGGGCTCGAGCGGGGACAGCCAGACCTGGTGCACGCGGGGCGCCGCGTCCCGCAGACGCTCGACGACGGTCCCCATCACGGTGGCTCCGCCGGCGTCCTGCTGCACCGCGGGGGGCGCATCGCCGCCCGAGTCGCGCACCGGCGCCGCGGTGAAGGGGAGCAGCCGCGCGGAGCGCGCCGGTTGACCCTCGGACCGGCGGCGCAGCGGCGCTGAGACCAGCGCGGCGCGGAAGCGCTCGAAGATCGTGGTGTCGACCTTGAGGTAGCCCGAGCCCGGCAGCGGCGGCAGCTCGTAGGCGTCGGGCACGCCGATGACCATCCGGCTCTCCGCGGCACTGAAGGTGCGCAGGCAGATGCGGTAGCTGATGTGGCCCTCGAGGCCGCGCAGGCGTCCCTCGTCGAGCTGCTGGGAGGCGAGCAGGAGGTGCATCCCCAGGCTGCGTCCCAGCCGGCCGACGGAGACGAAGAGCTCCAGGAAGTCCGGCCGGGCGGCGAGGAGCTGGCCGAACTCGTCGACGACCACGAGGAGGTAGGGCATGGGCTCGAGGTCCGGCCGCCGTTCGCGGACCTGGCGGTACTCGCGGACGCCGGCCAGGTTGCCGGCCCGCCGCAGCAGCTCCTGCCGCCGGGTGTGCTCCCCGAAGAGCGCATCCTTCACCCGGTCGACGAGGGCGAGGTCGGTGCCCAGGTTGGTGATCATCCCGGCCACGTGGGGCAGCTCGGCGAGGTCGGCGAAGGTCGCGCCTCCCTTGAAGTCGACCAGGACCAGGCCGAGCAGGTCCGGCGGGTGCGTGAGGGCCAGGGCGGTGACCAGGGTGCGGAGCAGCTCGCTCTTCCCCGCGCCCGTGGCGCCGACGATGAGCCCGTGCGGGCCCATGCCGCCGAGCGCCGACTCCTTGAGGTCGAGCCGCAGGGGGCTGCCGTCGGCGCCCAGCCCGATGGGGACGCGCAGCAGATCGTCGACGGGGCCGGGCGCCCACAGCGCGCCCGGATCGAGGTGGGCCACGTCGGCGACGCCGAGAAGCCCGGGGAGATCGATGCCCGCCGCGGTGACCGCCGAGCGCTCGTCGGCCGAGAGCCGGAGCGGAGCGAGGCGGCGGGCGAGGGCGGTGCTGACCGCGACCGACGCGCCGTCGGCGCGCCCGGCGGCGGTGCCGCCATCGCCGAGGGTGGGCCGGGTCAGCTCGAGGCGGCCCGCCGCGTCGACGTGGATGCGCGTGCCCCCGCCGGCGGGCGCCGCATCGAGGGCGATCACCGTGACCGCCGGCAGCGAGGCGAGGTCGAGCAGCGCCTGGGGTCCATGGCCGCCGTCCACGACGACGACGAGGTGAGGAGGGCGGGCGCCGGCGGCGCCGCCTCCGGTCTGGCGGCGTCCCGCGAGCTCCCGCTCGAGGAGGGAGACCAGCTCGGCGGCGTCCGGTGCGACGAGCCGCAGCGGACCGACGTCGTCGACCGCATCGGGGTGATGCAGGTGGGGCAGCCACTTCGTCCATTCCCAGGAGGGCGCGGTCTCGGGCCCGGCGCAGATCGCGAGGACGAGGTCGTCCGGGGCATGGAGGGTGACGAGCTCGGCGAGGACCGCGCGCAGCAGCGCGCGCGCAGGCTCACCGCCGCCCATGTCGATGAGCCCGCCGCGGGCGAGGTCGACGGTGATCGGCAGGTCCTCGACCTCGCCGTGCCGGGCGACCAGGCGCTGGGCCTCGGCGAAGGCGAGCGGATCGACTCCGGCGGAGCTGGCGACGTCCAGCCGCAGGGGGGTGGCCAGGCGCCGCCGGCCCCGGCCGAGGCGCGCCACGAGGAAGTCGGCATCGCCCCGGCGCCGCTCCCAGGCGCGGGCCCGGCTGCAGGCGAGCGTCCACAGTCGCCCGGGATCCGGGTGCGTCCACTCGGCGGAGCGGTGCTGCCGCGCCGCCGTGTCGACGGCGGCCCGGCGCAGGGCCTCGAGCTCGACCATGTACCGGTGACGCTGCTCGGTGATCGTCCGCCGCTGCGAGCCCCGCTGCTGGAGGTACATGCCGACGCCCATCGCCACCGAGGAGAGCGCGAAGAGGGCGCTGGCGGCGATGTACAGCGGCCGCGGGTTGATGAGCACGAAGAGGATGGCCCCGAGGCTGCCGACGGCCGGGAAGGCGTACTGCATCCAGGCCAGCGGCCCTCCCTGGCCGAGAGGCAGCGAGGGAGGCGGTGGCACCCGGACCTCGCCGGACGGGACCGCCGGCGGCGGGGTGCGCAGGGGGCGCCGCAGGACCGCCTCGGGGGAGGTGGCAGAAGCCGGCGCGCGCGGGGGGGTGATGGTCACGGTGCTCGGCGCGACGATACCGCCAGGTCGCCGGCGGCGGGCGTGTCCGGGTTTCCGCCCGCGCCTACGGTCGGGCGGCGGCCACCGCGGGCGTGGCGCAGCTCCAGGGATACGGCTGGCAGGCGGCGGCCTCGTCGGCCTCCGGGTAGCCGCAGTGGCCGCGCATGTTCCCGGTGAGGTGGTCGTCGGCGTCGGAGTCGCCGTCGCACTGGGGCGCGAACCCCGGAGCCGCGAGGCCGAAGTCGTGGAAGACCACCGGGTCGGTGGGGGTGCCGGGGAAGAAGGTCGACGCCGACGGGAAGGTCTCGCTGACCCCGTCCGGATAGACGTCGGTCACCGCGCCCTGCGCCGCTCCGGAGGCGGACACGGTGATGGTGGCGGCCTGGGAACGGCAGGCGCTGCCACCCTGGCAGGGGGCGAAGCCCTCCGGGTCGGTCCGGTCGGGCGGCGGCGTCCGGGTGGTGGTCAGGGTGTACGTCCCGGCGGGCAGGCCGGTGAAGCTCACGCAGCCCACCGGCACCGCGGCGCAGTTTCCGTGGAGGAGCGGGCAGGCGGCGGTGGGGACGATCGTCCTCTTCCTCCCCGCGGGCGCCTCGGCGGTGCGGGTCACGTCGCCGCCGGCGAGCCGGTATGCGGCGGCCGGCAGGGCCTGCTTGCAGGAGTCGACGGTCTGCACCCAGACCGTGAAGGACGTGCCCGGCCTGACCTTCCCCGCCTTCGCGACGGTGCCGGGGCCGCCGGCGGTGGCGCTCACCGCCACGGCGGCGACCAGCGCCAGCACCGCGATCAGCCGTCCTCTCATGACCGCATCCCCCTCCTGAGCCCGAGGCACCGATCGTATGCCAGCACCCGCCACTGGGACAACGCACGCCGAGGGGTGATGCCTGCACTATCCTCCCCGCGTTCGCGGACGCAACGGGTCGAGGCGAGGAGGACGGCGGTGGGCGAGCGGATCACCTTCCCCAGCAACGGGCACACGGGCATCGGCTACCTGGCGACCCCCGAGGGCGGCCGGGGGCCTGGAGTGGTCGTCATCCAGGAGTGGTGGGGCCTGGTGCCGCACATCGAGGACGTCTGCGACCGCCTCGCCGCCGAGGGCTTCACGGCGCTGGCCGCCGACCTCTATCACGGCGAGACCACCACCGAGCCCGACGAGGCGGGCAAGAGGATGATGGCGATCGACATCCAGGACGCTGCCCGCCACCTCAGCGGGGCGGTGACCTGGCTGCTGGGCAGCGAGCACACCACCGGCGACGGGATCGGCACCATCGGCTTCTGCATGGGTGGCGGCCTCGCCCTCTTCCTCGCCTCGCTGCGTCCCGAGGTGAGGGCGTGCGTCGTCTACTACGGGCTCATCCCCTGGCCCGAGGCGCAGCCCGACGTCAGCAGGATCCGCGCCGCGGTGCTGGGCCACTTCGGCGAGAAGGACCACTCCGCCAACCACGAGGTCGTCGATCCGCTGGAGGAGAGGCTGCGCGAGGCCGGGGTCGAGGTGGAGTTCCACTGGTACGACGGCGACCACGCCTTCTTCAACGACACCCGCCCCGAGGTGTACGCCCCCGAGGCCGCGCAGCGCTCCTGGGAGCTCACCGTGCAGTTCCTGCACCGTCACCTGGGCTAGCCGTGGACACGAGGCTGGTGCTCGGCACGGCTGGACTCGTGGTGCTGCTCGCCGGCTGCGGCAGCGGCGACGGCGGCGCGACGCCGACGCCCGGCGTGACCTCGCGGACGCCGCTCGGCGTGGAGGTGGGTCCGGCGCGGGACTTCGGCGACGCCTGCCGCCTGCTCTCGCCCGCCGAGGTGCAGTCGACGCTGGGCACCGAGCCGGTCACGGCGAGCCCGCGCTCGGATCCGCAGCTGGGCTCGTTCTGCACCGACACCCCCGCCGCGGGCGGCGCCAGCGTGCCCGTGCTCACCCTCCAGGTGGTGGCCCGGCAGAGCGCCGCCGCCGCCCGCAGCGACGTCGAGCAGTCCGGGGGACCGCCCCTGAGCGGGATCGGCGACGACGCGAGGCTCGCCAGGCCGGGCGGCCTTGGAGTGGCCGTCTACCTGTCCCGCGGGGCGACCTTCGCGGTGCTCAGCAGCGCCCACCGGGGAGTCACCCAGGACGAGCTGGTCAGGCTCGCCACCCTTCTCGCCGGCCGCCTCTAGAGGAGGACAGACCATGACCACACTCGAGAACCGGCGGAACACCGCACTCCTCGTCGTCGACGTGCAGAACGGCGTCGTCGGGGGGGCTCACGAGCGCGACGCGGTCGTCGCGAACGTC
>JAQBPH010000371.1:0-5999 GCA_028287625.1 Chloroflexota bacterium
GAGCTGGCGGACGTGGACGTTGTCCGCCGTGTAGTAGATCCGGGTGCCGTCGCGGCGGCGGTGGACCAGCCGCGCCAGCAGCAGCTTGGCGAGGTGCTGGGAGACCGTGGTGGGCTGGGCGCCCACCCGGGCGGCGAGGCCGCCGACCGAGTGCTCGCCATCGAGCAGGCACCAGAGCACCCGCAGCCGGGTGGCGTCGCCGAGCAGCCGCAAAGTCTGGACGGCGACGGCCACCTGGGCCTCGGTGGGGTCGTCGCCGGTCGCGCGAATGTCTGCGTCCATGCGCAGATATTCATACGATGAGAGATGCCACTGTCAAGTCGGAGCAGTGCGGTCGTGTGGCCGGTCCAACTCTGGCGCTATTGCGATCCTCTTGCACCTCTGCTAGGGTGCGCGGATGGCGGTGGTCGCGGAGAGGCGGGCGGAGCGTCGGGGTCCGGAGCGGATGAGCCGGGCCGAGTGGCGGCGGCTGGGGGGCTTCTACGCCATCGTCGCCCTGCTCCACGTGGTCGGCTGGGGCACCTTCCTGCTGGTGGTGCTGCCCGCCCACTACCAGGCGCTCGGCCTGGGCACGGCCACGCTCGCGTACACCTTCGGGATGCGCCACGCCTTCGACGCCGACCACATCTCCGCCATCGACAACACCACCCGCAAGCTGATGGCCGACGGTCAGCGTCCGATGGGGGTTGGCTTCTTCTTCTCGCTCGGTCACTCCACCGTGGTGTTCGGGCTGGCGGTGGGCCTGGCCGTCGCCGCGCGGCGCATCGCCGGGGCGGTGACCTCGAGCGGCTCCGCGCTGCACAGCACCGGCGGGCTGATCGGGACGCTGGTGTCCGGAACCTTCCTCTACCTGATCGGCATCGTCAACCTGGTCGTGCTGCTCGGCATCGTTCGGGTGTTCCGCGAGATGCGCACGGGCCGGTACGACGACGACGCCCTCGAGAAGCGGCTCGCCGACCGTGGCCTGCTCTTCCGCTTCTTCGGGCCGCTGGCGCGGAGCATCCACTCCAGCTGGCAGCTGTACCCTCTGGGGGTGCTCTTCGGCCTCGGCTTCGACACCGCCACCGAGGTCGGGCTGCTGGCGCTGGCGGCGGGTGCGGCCGGCACCGGGCTGCCCTTCTACGCCATCCTCTGCCTGCCGGTCATCTTCGCCGCCGGCATGTCGCTGCTCGACACCGCCGACGGTGCCTTCATGTGCAAGGCGTACGGCTGGGCGTTCTCGAACCCGGTGCGCAAGGTGTACTACAACATCACCATCACCGGCCTCTCGGTCGGCGTGGCGCTGCTGGTGGGCTCGATCGAGATCCTCGGCCTCCTCGCCGACCGCCTCGGCTGGAGCGGCGGCCTCTGGGACTGGGTGAGCGGCATCGACCTCAACACCGTCGGCTTCTTCATCGTTGCGATGTTCGTGGTCACCTGGGGGGTGGCGCTGGCCGTCTGGAGGCTCGGCCGCATCGAGGAGCGCTGGGCGCGATCGCTGCTGTCAGACCCGACCACCCTGCACGACGCGGAGCTGATCGGGCTGGCTCAGGGTGACGCCCACCAGCTGGACAAGGTCCCGGAGCTCGGCGGTGACGGTGGCGACGTCCGCGTCACCCGCCCCTGAGAGGAATCCCCGCACCGTCTCGATGGCGGTGCGCACCCGCCGCAGCGACTGCTGCGGCGTGGGTTCGCTGTCCCGCAACGACCGGGCCAGCTGCAGTGCCGCCTCGCCGGAGAGCCCGTCGCTGTCGATCCGCCTCCACAGCTGGAGCTGCTCGGCGGGGCAGGCGCGCAGCAACGCCAGGGCGCGCGCGTGCTTCTCGGTGAGGTCGCCGACACGCACGTCGGCCTGGATCTCGGCGGGGAGCCGGGTGACGTTGAGCAGGTTGTGGACGTGCCGCCGGGTGATGCCGATGGCGCGCCCCACCTCCTCCCACGACTGCGAGCCGAGGGTGACCCGGAGGCGCTTCAACGCCCGCGCGCGCTCCACCGGGTTGAGGTCCTCGCGCTGGATGTTCTCGGTCAGCGACTCGATGAAGGCCATGTCGTCGTTGGCGCTGACCACGATCGTGGGCACCTCACGCAGGCCGAGCTGCCGTGCCGCGGTCCAGCGGCGCTCGCCGGCGACGATCTGGTAGCGGCCACCGGCCCCCTCGCGCACCCGGATGGGCTGGAGCATGCCCCAGCGGCGGATGCTCTCCGCCAGCTCGGTGAGCGCGCCGGGGGGGCTCGACTGCCGCGGCTGGTCGGCGCGCGGGTCGAGGGCGTCGAGGGGGAGCCAGCGCAGCGCGGCCTTCGCCGCGGAGCGTGCCGCCGGCCGTGTCTCCTGGGCGGGACGCACCGGACGGCGGGAGACGGCCGGCGTCTCCGCGGGGTCGGCCTGGAGGAGGTCGCGGCGCATGTGCTCGAGCGCGGAGCGCTGCAGCCGGGAGACGTGCATCTGGGAGATGCCCAGCCGCTGCGCGACCGCCCGCTGGGGGAGCTGGTCGAAGAAGCGCAGCGCCATGATCTCGCGCTCGCGCGGTGACAGGTGGGCCATGGACTGCTCCACCAGCGCCCGGGTCTCCACCCGCTCGAGGTTCCCGTCCTCCTGGCCCAGCCGCTCGTGCAGCTCGACCCCGTCGTCGTCGGGACCGCGGCGCAGGGTGGAGTCGAGCGAGACCGCGCGGCGCGCCGGCGAGACCTCGAAGGCGGCGAGCACGTCGTCGGGGTCGAGCCCGGCGTGCTCGGCGATCTCCATCACCGAGGGCTCGCGTCCCAGCGCGTGGGAGAGCTCCTCGCGGGTGCGCATCACCCGCGTGTAGCCCTCCTGCAGCCGCCGGGGCACCCGTACCGCCCACGAGCGGTCGCGGAAGTGGCGGCGGATCTCGCCGGTGATGGTGGGGGTGGCGAAGGTGCTGAACTCGTTCTCGAGGCTGGGGTCGAAGCGCTCGATGGCCTGGATGAGGCCTACGAAGCCCACCTGCTCGATGTCCTCGAGGGGCTCGCCGCGGTTGGCGAAGCGGCGGGCGATGAAGCGCACCAGGTCGACGTTCAGCTGCACCAGCCGGTCGCGCACCGCCGGCTCGCGATCGCGGGCGTACTCGGCCAGCAGGCGCCGAACCTCGTCCCGTTTGTGGGGGAGCGCCGGGCTGTCGCTGCTGCGGCCGAGGGGAGCTGCTGGCTCTGCGTCGGGGAGCTGGATGGTGGCCTGTGCCATCTCGATGTCCTCATTTCGGAGTGGAGCCGTGGGAAGAAGTCTGCCCAGAGGCCACCCAGCAAACCTCGGCCCGGGAGTACGAGAGCGGGCCGTTTCCTTTGATCTCCTGGGTCCGGACCGGGCCGGCTCAGCCCCCGGAGAGGGCCTCGAGGTGATACGGGTTCTCGATCACGAGGCCGCTCAGCCACACTCGCAGATGGGCCCGGATCACCGGCACGACGACGCCGCCGCCGAAGTGATCGAGGTCGTACATGCACACCGAGACCTGCTCGAACGCTCGGGTCCAGCGGGTCACTCCGAGCTCGAAGCGGACCAGCTCGCTCACCGGCGGCGCCGGATCGAGCGCCCAGCTCATGTCGGCGACGACACGGGCGAACACGCAGTCGTGGTCGTCGAACTGCTCTCGCGACCACGCAGCGCAGAACTCGAGCATCGGGTCGCGCTGCAGCTCGCCGGTCCGCAGGTAGGTGTCTCTGGGCCCGACCAGCTGCAGGAGCGGCGCCTCGCCCCCGCCGGCCAGCGCCGCCCGCAGCCTGTCGTGGTGGTCCTCGGGCATGATCGCCAGGCAGGTGTGGCCGGCCCCGATTCCCTCTGAGAGGAAGGGGATCAGCAGCGCGTCGCGCTCGGCGCGCCCGCGGTACAGGACGCAGAGGTGGTCGTGGCTGACCAGGGGGAGGCCGCCGATGGCGCCCACGTCGAGAGCGCGTTCGGGCGGCTCACCACGACTCATCCGGATGCTCCTGCGGGGCTGCGCGCATCCACTGTGCTGCGCAGGTGACTCTAGGCACCGTCTCACGTCCGGGGCCCGGAGCGCGCTCTCCGCGGGGCTGGCTGTACAGACTGTCAGCCCGGTCGGTCAGGGCCGAGGCGGCGCCACCGAGCCACCGCCGAGGATCCGCCAGGCCCGGGTCGCAGCGTGCAGGTTGAAGCGGGCGTCGACCTCGGTGATGTCGTGGCCGGAGAGCTCGCGGATGCGCTGCAGCCGGTAGCGCAGGGTGCTGCGGTGGACGCCCAGCGTCTCGGCGGTCTGGTCGTAGCTGCCCCCGCACTCGCAGTACTGCGCCAGGGTGTTCACCAGGTCGGAGTGGTGGGCGGCGTCGTAGTCGAGCAGCGTCCCCAGCCATTCGCGCACGAACAGCTCCATCTCCGCGCTCTGCCCGGCGCTCGCGAGCAGCCGGAAGACGCCGAGGTCGTCGAAGCCGGTGACGCCGTCGGGGGCGCTCGACCCCTGGCGGACCGCGACCGCCCGGGTGGCCTCCTCGTAGGAGCGGGGGAAGCCGGAGGGGTCGGCCACGGCGCCGCCCACGCCCATCGTCACCGCGGCCGACCGGAGCTCGGCGGCGATAGCCTGGTGGAGATCCTCCCAGCGGTCGTGGCGGCTCCACCAGTCGGGGCGCGGGGCCAGCAACACCACGGCGCCGCCACGCCGCCCCAGCAGCGACCCCATCTCCAGGCGGTCGGCGGCGCGCTCCACCGCCCGCGAGAGCGCGTCCTCGTGCTCGGGTGACCGCCTCCGCACCACCACCACGCGGTGGCGGCGGTGGAGGTCGTGGCCCATCGCCTCGGCGCGGCTGTAGGCGCTCGGCGAGTCGGTGCCGGTGAGCAGGTCGTCGACGAGGTCGCGGCGCAGCCGCAGCTGCATCTCGCCGAGGCTGCGAGAGTGGGCGAGCTCCATCGACAGCACCAGTGCCCCGTGCTCGAGGGCGAACTGCTCCCGCGGCCCCGCGGTCTCCTCCGGGTCGACGAGGGCGAGCACGCCGAGCACCTCGCGGCGGGGCTGGGCGAGGGCGATCAGGCGGTCGCGGTCGCGCAGCGGCCGGCCCAGCCTGCGGGCCTCGTCGAGGACCTGGGAGCGGCGTCGCCGCTCCGGCTTGGAGGCGCCGGCCGGCGCCTCCGGCCCGGCCCAGGCACGGAGGTTGCCGAAGCGGTCCTCCACCGCCACCGGCAGCCCGGTGAGCTCGTGCACCGCGCGTGCGATGCCCTGCTCGCCCTCGCCGGAGAGCGAGACCTGGGCGAGCACCCGGTGGATGGTGGCGCGGCCCTCGAGGTCGGCGACGGTCGCTCCCAGGCGCTCGTTCAGCGCCACGAGGGCGGCGGAGTGCTCGCGTTCACGATGGTGCAGCCAGGCGTTGCCGAGCGCCGCCCCCGCCTGCTGGGCGAGGACCTTGAGCAGGAACTGCTGGTCGGTCGAGGGCTCGTCGGCGCACTCCAGCACCAGATATCCGCAGAGTCCGCTGAAACCGCGGAGCGCGTAGGCGTGGCTCCAGCGCCCCCCGGGCAGGCTGACCGCACCGTCGGCGCCGTCGAGGCGCTGCACCTGCTCGGTGAGGTCCGGCGGGAGACGCCGGCCGCCACCGGGCGCGCGCACCAGCTGATCGTCCACGATCCGGAATCCGGCCACCGCCTGGCAGGGGCCCAGCGACGAGACCGAGCTCATCGCCAGCCGGAGGATCTCCTCCTCGTCCGGCCGGGCGAACATCATCATCGAGAGCACGAAGAGGCTGAGCAGGTTCGAGATCTGTTCGCGGAGCGGCCGGGCGTCTTCGTCTTTGGCGGCCGGGGGCGTCTGCATGACGGGTATTTAACTCCGGGCGGTGTTCGTCCACCGCCGCCGGTGGGGATGCTCGGCCGATCTGCTACCGGGTGGAGATGCGCGGCAGTTCTGCCGCCGGTGGAGATTCGCGTGGGGCCGCTCTGCCGCCGGTTGAGGTATGCGGCAGTTTCTCCACGGTGTTATTACCGGGGGGAGGCTCCGCCTCCCCCCGCTCATGCCAAAGACATCGTGCGCTGGCGCGCCCGATGCCGTGGCATACCCCCC
>JAQBPH010000431.1:0-3331 GCA_028287625.1 Chloroflexota bacterium
GTGCTGCGCACGATGAAGCCGACGCTGCTCGCCAGCGTCGGCGGGGCGGCGGCCCAGGCCATCCAGGGACGGAGGTGGTCGACGCTCTCGCTCACCGCGGTGAGCAGTGCGGCCGCGTCCCCGGCCCGCCAGCGCTCCAGCACCACGGCGTCCGCGTCGATGCGGAGCCCGGGCTGCATCAGCCCCTGGTCAGGCTGCGACGGAGGCTGACCCCGGTGATCACCACCACCACCAGCGGCAGCAGCCACCACGCGGGGAGATGGGCGCGGAGCAGCAGCCAGGTGCCGACGAACCCGGCGGCCACGGCGGCGGCCACGGTCCAGTCGTCGCCGATCACGAAGCCGTACCAGAAGAGCAGGAAGCCGCGCAGCGCGGCGATCACGAGCGCCGCATCGCCGGCACCTGCGCCTGCGCCTCCGCACCCCGTGCCTGCGCCCGCCGGCGCAGCGCCAGCGTGTAGACCGCCGCCATCGTCGAGTAGAGCAGCAGCAGCCCGAGGATGGCGGCGTCGCTGCCCGGCCACTCCACCCCCAGCCCCTCGGCACCCCAGAAGGTGCCGAAGCTGGTCAGCAGCAGCCCGACCGCCAGCTGGAGCACGCTGCGGGGGATCCGCCGCACCCAGGCCTGGGAGGCGGCGGCGATGGCACCGACCAGCACCACCGCGGAGACCGCCCCGGCGATGGCGGGCGTGAAGGCGTTCGCGGTGGCGCCGAAGGTGACGGCGATGAAGGCCACCTCCAGCCCCTCGAGGAGCACGCCCTTGAAGGAGAGGACGAAGGCGGTCCAGTCGACCCGCCCGGGCACCGGCGGCGGCTCGTCCTCGAGGTGCACACCGCCGGAGTAGCCGGCGAGGCCGTTGGCGCTGACCCGCCGGATCCCCTTGCGCAGCCACTGCAGGCCGAAGACCAGGAGCAGGCCGCCGACCACCAGCCGGAGCGAGCCGATCGGCACCACGGTGAGGGCGCGGCCGAGGGCGACGACCACCACCGCCAGCACCGCCATGCCGCCGGCGGCGCCGAGCAGGGTCGAGCGCCATCCGCGGGCGGCGCCGACGCCGATGACGATCACCGCCATCTCGATCGCCTCCACCGCGGAGGCGAGGAATGCGGGGGCGAAGACCGCGCCGGGATTCACCATGCGCTCAGCGTACGTCCCCGGGCCGGGACGGCGTCGTCCGGTACACCCGGTCTATGGTGGACGGGCATGAGCACCGTCGCCGAGCGCACCCGCCACGAGGTCGACGCCTACACCGAGGAGGCGGCCGACGAGCGTCCGCTGGCGGGGTACGCCGCCGTCGGCACCGCGTACCTGACGGCCGTGGGAGCGGCGGCGCTGCTGACCCGGCGGCGCGGCTGCCGGCTGCCGGAGCGGGTCGACCCCGCCGACGTCCTGCTCATCGGGGTGGCCACGCACAAGCTCAGCAGGATCCTCAGCAAGGCGGGGGTGACCAGCCCGCTGCGGGTCCCCTTCACGCGCTTCCGGGGACGCTCCGGTCCCGCCGAGCTGCAGGAGGACGTGCGCGGCACCGGGGTGCAGCGGGCGGTCGCCGAGCTCGCCACCTGTCCCTTCTGCCTGGGCCAGTGGGTGGCCACCGGCTTCGCCGTCGGGCTGGTGAACGCGCCCCGCGCGACCCGGCTGGTGGCGTCGGTCTTCGCCGCGCTGACCGTGTCCGACTTCCTCCACCTCGGCTACGCCACCTGCGAGCGGATCGCGGAGTGATTCGAGCGGGCTGAGCCGTCAGACCGCCTGGGCGCTGCTGCGCAGGCGGGTCACCGCGGCACCGGTGTGCATGCGGCCGTGGAGCGCCGGCAGGCCGCCGTCGACGCCCTCCAGCCAGCTCCGCGCGATGTCGCGCCCCAGCTCGATGTGCTCGCCCGCGGCGGCGAAGTCGAGCACCCAGCCCTGGGCGCTGACCTCGATGATGTCCAGCCGGACCCCTGCGGCCGCGGCGGTGGCGACGGCGTGGCGGCGCTGGTGGATCTTGGTGACCAGGTTGGCCCGGCCCAGCATCGCCGTCAGCCGGTCGGGGGCGCCGGAGAGGGTGCCGACGCTCGCGTCGAGGAGGACGATGGAGCGTGCCCCGCGGTGCAGCGCCTCGACGACCCCGAAGTTGTCGACGAAGCCCGCGTCGGCGAGCATGCGGTCGCCGATGCGCACCGGCGGCAGCACCGTGGGGATCGCCGAGGCGGCGAGCACCGCCTCGGAGAGAGAGCCGGTGTCGAGGTACTCGAGCTCGGCGGTGATCAGGTCGACGGCGGCCACCGCGAGGGGCATGCGCAGGTCGGCGAAGCTCCTGCCCCCGAAGCTCTGGTCGATGATGCGGCGCATGTGGCTGTCGGAGAAGGCGGCGACGCGCCTGCGCGCCAGCGCTGCGACGTAGCCGCGCACCACCCCGCGGAGCAGCGACCGCACCGACGGGTCGACCCAGAGCCGCAGCAGCGCGCGCCCGCCCTCGCCGTCGGGATGCCCGGCCATCCAGGCGCCGTTCCAGGCACCCACCGAGGTGCCGATGATCAGGTCGGGGTGGAAGCCGGCCTCGAAGAGCTCGGCGGCCGCCCCCGCCTGCGCCGCCCCGTTGGCGCCCCCGCCGGAGAGGGCCAGCACGAGGGGGCGCGCCAGCCGCTCGAAGCGGTCGATCGCCGGCGCGAACGGCATGACTCGACGGTACACCCGCGGACCGGCCCGGACAGGCCGGGGACGACACATGGGGCTCGGACCTTGACCGGCTGATCGGTGCTGGTTAACCGGGAGAGCCTGCGCCCCAGGCCCAGCCGCTCCAGCGGGTGACGTCGACGGCGATCACCGGGCCGCCGGGCCGCCGGGCCCGGTACTGCGGGTACTTCCGGGCGAGCAGGTCGAGCGCCGCCTCGCGCTCGTCCTCCTCCTCCTCGCCGTCGACGACCCGCGCGGTGCCGTCGGCGCGCGCCCACCAGAGCGCCTCCCAGCGCGCCTCGTAGTGGTCGGCGAGCAGGCACACCCGCGGCTCGGCCCGGATGTTGCGCAGCCTCGCGAGGTCGGTTCCGCGCTTGGGCTTGTGGTCGACGGCGGTGACGACCAGGTCGCCGGCGGCGGCGAAGGTGACCGGCACCAGGTGGGGCCTGCCGCCGGCGCCGGCGGTGGCCAGCCGCGCCACCGGGGCGGCCGCGAAGCGGGATCGGGCCTCCTCCCGGTCGAGGTTCACGGTGCCCGGCAGTATGCGCCGGGCCATGCTCGGTGGCGCCCGCCGGTCCGCTCTAGTAGCCTTGCCGCGATGGTCACGGCCTCGCGGGGTCCCAACTGGGTGAGGGCCCTGCTCGTCCCGCTCACGATCCTGTCCTGGCTCGCCCTCCTG
>JAQBPH010000450.1:0-3085 GCA_028287625.1 Chloroflexota bacterium
GGCCCCGGCGCCTCCCGCCGCGGCTGCGCCGCCCGCCGTCCCGCCCTGGACGCCGGCTCCTCCGGCGCCGGCCCCGCCCGCTCCCTCGATCCCCGCTCCGGCGCCCTACAGCCCGTCTCCCGCGGCCTCGGCCGGGCCGCCGGCGCCGGCGTGGAGCGTCCGTCCGGGGGCGCGCCCCGGCGACCCCGCCGCCCCGGTCACCCCGCCGGCGTCCTCGTCCGAGGCCCCGGCCTGGGTGCCGCCGGCGTCTCCCCCGGTCAGCTTCCTGCCCTCGGGGACGGAGGCCGCGCCGGCGTCCCGCCCGGCTCCCGACCCCGGCCCCGGCGCCGCGGGCGCGGTCACGGGCGGCGTCGTCGGCCGGCTGGCCCGCGACCCCCGCACCTACGCCACCGTGGGCGTCTTCTTCGCGGTCTGGGCGGTGGTCTTCATCATCGTGGCGGTGCTCATCGGGGCAAGCAACCAGCGTCTGCTGGTGGGGGCCGTGGTGGTGGCCGCCGTCGGCTTCGTCACCGCCATCGTCGGGCTGGCCCTGGGGCCCCGACGCGCCACCTGAGCACCCAGCGGAGGCGCCGCCGGCGCCGCACCGTCCGCTCCATCCTCGACGAGGTGATCGCCGAGAAGGAATTCCTCTCGCCGGGGACGCCCGCGGGCCCAGGGCCCGAGCACCCGGCGGAGCCGCCGTCCCCACCCCTGCAGGTGCGCCAGGGGGGCGGGCCCTTCTCCGCCGGGCGCAGCCAGCGCCGCCGTCGCAGCGCCACGCCGCTGCCGCCGCCGCCGGTCCCCGCCGAGATGCCCGACGACACCGCGGGGCGGGTGGCCTTCCTCGCGCTGACCCCGGCGCCCGACGTCCGGCGTGAGCCCGCCGCGGAGGCGCCCGTGGTCGCGCCGGTCGCCGCTCCTGTGGCGCGCTCGTCGCTGGAGGGCTGGACGGCGGTGGCGCTGGCCGCCGCGGTGGTGGTGGCGCTCTTCCTGCTGGGGATGGGACTGACCCGGTGACCGTGCTCCGCCGGGTGGCGGTGGCGATGGGCGCCGCGGGTGTCGTGGCCTGGACGGCCGGCTGCGCCGCGCTCCACCACCGGGCGATGGGTCGGGTGGGCCGCCGGGACGTCACCGCGCCCGCCGACCCCGGCCTGCCCGCGGAGCGGCTGGACGTGCTCACCTCCGACGGGCTCCGCCTGCTCGCGTGGTATCTGCCCGGCACCCGTGCGGCCACCGTCGTGGTGAGCGGCGGCAACCGCGGCTGGGCCGGCGACGTGCTCGGCATCGCCACCGCGCTGCGGGACGCCGGGTTCCACGTGGTCCTCCACGGCTGGCGCGGCACCCCGGGCTGCGACCCCGCGCCCCACACTCTGGGCGTCCACGAGCGCCGCGACCTCGAGGCGGTGCTCGCCGCCGCCCGGCGCCGCCTCGGCGGTCTTCCCCTGGGCCTGCTCGGCTACTCGATGGGCGGGGCGGTGGCGATCAGCGTGGCGGGTTCCGATCCCCGGGTGGCTGCGGTCTGCACCGACTGCGCCTTCGACGACCCCCTGCGGGTGCTCGGTGACGGGGTGCGGCGGGTGCTCCGCATCCCCGGACCGCTGCTCACCGTCCCGGTGCAGGCGCTGCTGGCGCTGCGCACCGGCGCCCGGATGACCGATCTGCGGCCGCTGCGCCGGGTGGGGGAGATCGCCCCGCGGCCGCTGCTGCTCATCCACGGCGGCGACGACGCCTCGGTCCCGCCCGGGCACGGCCGCCGCCTCCTCGCCGCCGCCGGGCCGGGCGCCACCCTCTGGCTGCTGCCGGGGGTCGGCCACTGCGGCGGCTACGACGCCGGCCGCGAGGAGTACGTGCGCCGGGTCACGGGGTTCTTCGAGGACGCGCTGCTGGCATAGTTGTGTTGACAGGACCACAAGTATGTGGTTATCATGCCGGGCATGGCCGTCGACCACCGATCCGCCGCCCCCCAGGGGCCGCGGGGCCGCCGCAGCGAGCGGGCGATCGCCGCCGCCGGCGACCTCTCCGCCCGCTCCGAGGCCGAGCTCATCGCCCACGTGCTCGGTGGCCCCGACCCCACCGCCGAGGCGCGCCGCTGGTCCCTCGACGTCTCCCGGCTGCCGGTGTGGCGCCGGCGCTCCCTCGGCGCCGCCGGCCTGGTCGCCGAGCACGGCATCGCCGCCGAGCCCGCCCTCCGGCTGGCGGCGCTCTGGGAGCTGGCCGACCGCTGGTATCCCGACGACCGGCCCGCGGTGGGCTCTCCCCGCGACGCCGCCCTGCTCCTCGACGACCTCCGCCAGGCGCCCACCGAGCGCATCGCCGTGCTCCTGCTCGACTCCCGCCACCGTCCCATCGGCTCCGAGGTGGTCGCGGTCGGCACCATCAACGCCTCGCGGCTGCAGCCACGCGACGTGCTCGCCCCGGCACTGCTCGGCGGCGCCTCGGCGATCGTCGTCGGCCACAACCACCCCAGCGGCGACGCCTCGCCCAGCGCCGCCGACCGCCGGGTCACCGTGGCGCTGCGCGAGGCGGCGGTCATCCTGGGCGTGCCCCTGCTCGACCACCTCATCCTCACCCGCCACGGCCAGTACTCCTTCCGCGACGCCGAGGGCTGGGACGTGGACGGGGACAGCTGACAGGCGCGGGGGCCGCTCTGCCGCCGGTGGGCATGGTCGGCGGATCTGCCGCGCCCGCGCAGCCCACGCGCCGTCCGGCACCATATCGCCCATGGCGGCATTGCGCGGCAGTCGGACCGAGGCGAACCTTCGCGCCGCCTTCGCGGGCGACTCGCAGGCGGACCGGCGGTTCACGTACTTCGCACGGCGCGCCGACATCGAGGGACGGCCGGACGCGGCCCGGCTGTTCCGCGACCTCGCCGCGGGGGAGACGGGGCATGCGCTGGGTCATCTGGAGCTGCTCGAGGAGGTCGGTGACCCGGTCACCGGCATGCCCCTCGGCGGCACCGAGACCAACCTGCGCAGCGCCCTCGCCGGTGAGACGCACGAGCACACCGAGCTGTACCCTGCGCTCGCCCGGACCGCCCGCGAGGAGGGGTTCGAGGAGATCGCCGAGTGGTTCGAGGCGCTGGCCCGGGCCCACCGGCTCCGGGCGC
>JAQBPH010000453.1:0-6490 GCA_028287625.1 Chloroflexota bacterium
GGGACAGGGCGGGTTGGTGCATCTCGCCTCGGGGAACAGCCGACCCGGCTTCTCGGCCGCCGATCCCGACGGATGCTTGGTCGAGCGTCCGATGACGGACACCGATCGCGCTTCTACCCTGGAGATCATCGGCCCGAACCAGGACAGAGGCGGTGAGACATGCGCGAATCCCGGCGCCGTGTCGTCGTCGTCGGCAACGGCATGATCGCGGCGGCATTCCTGGAGGACCTGGTCGCCGGCGCCGAGGAGCGCTTCGAGATCACGGTCTTCGGGGCCGAGCCTCACCCCGCCTACGATCGCATCAAGCTGAGCGGGGTGCTCGCCGGCCAGACCGACGCCTCGTCGCTGTCCCTTCTCGACGAGGCCTGGTACCGCGACCGCGGAGTGACCCTGCGCACCGGCTGCGAGGTCACCGCCATCGACCGCGAGCGGCGCATCGTCCACGACGCCGCGGGGGGCGCGACCGCCTACGACGTCTGCGTCCTGGCCACGGGCTCGGACCCGCTCGTCCCTCCGATCGAGGGCCGCCACCGCGGCGGCATCCACACCTTCCGCACCCTGGAGGACGTGGACGACATCATCGACGGCGCCGGGCGGTCGAGCCGTGCCGTGGTCATCGGCGGCGGTCTCCTGGGCCTCGAGGCCGCCTACGGGCTGAGGCTGCGCGGCGTCGCGGTGACCGTGATCCACCACAAGAACCGCCTCATGAACCGGCAGCTCGACGGCATCGGCGCCCTGGTGCTCCGCGGCAAGCTCGAGCAGATGGGCATGTACATGGTGATGCCGACGGAGGCCGCCTCCTTCGCCGGCAACGGACGGGTCGAGGCGATCGCGCTGCGCGACGGCCGCATGCTCGACGCAGACCTCGTGGTCGTCGCCTGCGGCATCCAGCCGTCGACCGCCCTCGCGCGGGAGTGCGGTCTCACCGTGCAGCGCGGCGTGGTCGTCGACGACCAGCTGCGCTGCAGCGACCCGCACGTGTTCGCGATCGGAGAGTGCTCCGAGCACCGCGGGCAGGTCTACGGGGTGGTGGCGCCGCTCAAGGTCCAGGGACGCGCCCTCGCCGCCCACCTGCGCGGCGACGGGGCCGTCAGATTCGAGGGCGGCGTGCCCGCGACCACCCTCAAGGTTGCCGGCGTCCACGTCTTCAGCGCCGGAGCGGTCGAGTCCGACGAGATGGACGAGAAGCTCACCCTCGAGGACACCGGCGCGGGCGTGTACAAGCGCGTGCTCATCCGCGACGGGCAGCTGCGCGGCGCCATCCTCGTCGGCGACGTCGCCACCGCGCCCCTGATCACCGCGCTGCTGGCGGCGGGGGGAGCGGTCAACGGCAACCGCCTCAACCTGGTCGCCGCGCCCACCGGCGAGGCTCCTCAGAGCGTGGCCGCCGGCCTCGCCGACGAGGCGGTGGTCTGCGGCTGCAACGGGGTGACCAAGGCCACCATCGTCACCGCCATCCGCGAGCGTGGCTGCTCCACCCGTGTCGCCGTGGCGAAGTGCACCCGGGCCTCCGGATCCTGCGGCTCGTGCAGCGGCCTGGTCGACGCCCTCCTCGCCGACAGCGGCCTCGCCGCAGACGAGGAGGCCGAGGAGGAGCCCGCGGTCTGCGCCTGTCTGCCCCTGGGCCGGCCGGCGCTGCGCGAGGCGGTGCTGGAGCGCGGGTTGCGCTCCGTCCAGGCGGTGCTGGAGGCGTTGGGCAACGGCTCCGGCTGCGCCAAGTGCAAGCGAGCGCTGGCGTACTACCTCGACGTCTGGTGGTGCGGTGACTACGAGGAGGACCGCAGCGCCCGCTTCATCAACGATCGGGTGCACGCCAACATCCAGCGCGACGGAACCTTCTCGGTGGTGCCGCGCATGTTCGGCGGCGTCACCACCCCGTCGGAGCTGCGTCGCATCGCCGACGTCGCCGACCGGTACGCGGTGCCCATGGTCAAGGTGACCGGCGGACAGCGGCTCGATCTCCTCGGCGTGCGCAAGGAGGATCTCCCCGCCGTGTGGCGCGACCTCGGCATCGTCTCCGGGCACGCCTACGCGAAGGCGATCCGCACCGTGAAGACGTGCGTGGGCAGCGACTTCTGCCGTTTCGGGGTCGGCGACTCCACCGCCCTCGGCATCGCGTTCGAGCAGTTCCTGTGGGGGCTCTACACGCCCCACAAGGTGAAGAGCGGCGTCACCGGCTGCCCCCGCAACTGCGCCGAGGTCACCGTCAAGGACATCGGCATCATGGCCATCGCCACCGGGTGGGAGGTCTACGTCGGCGGTGCCGCGGGCATGTCGGTGCGCAAGGGTGATCTGCTCTCCACGGTGGAGACCGCCGAGGAGGCGCTGCTGCACACCGCGCTCTTCCTCCAGCACTACCGGGAGGAGGCGCGCTACCTGGAGCGGACCTACCACTATGTGAAGAGGGTGGGCATCGAGGCGGTGCGGGCGGCCACCGTGGACGCCCCGGCGGAGGTTCGGAACGGACTGCTCGAGCGCCTGTCCCGCTCCCGGGCCAACGTTCGCGAGCCGTGGTCGACCGAGGGCAGCACGCCGCGCACGCCGCTGCAGTTCCAGGCACTGCCCTCGAGCTCCGACGCGGCGCCGAATGGGTCCGCCGTCCCGGCCGTGGCCTCCATCGACGCCTTCGAGAGGGGCCACCGACTGGTGACCACCATACCGCTCCGCTGCGGATGAGGCGGTAGCCTCCGTGGGTGACCCATGACCCCCATCGCGCCCAGCAGCTTCCAGAGCGCGGTGGAGTCGGGTGACGCCGAGGCGATCCGCAGCTCCCTCAGTGTTGACGCCGTCTTCAACAGTCCGGTCGTCTTCGCCCCCTACCGCGGCCGCGACGCCGTCGTCACCGTGCTGGCTGCGGCCCTCGAGGTCCTCCGGGGCCTGCGCTCCACCGACCTGGTGGTCGACGACGATCGCCAGGTGCTGGTGTTCGAGGCGCGGGTCGCCGACCGCAAGGTCCACGGTGTCGTCATCCTCCGGCTCGACGGCGAGGGGCTGGTGGCCGAGCTGACGGTGATGCTGCGGCCGATGTCCGGGGTGATCGCGATGGCCGAGGCGATGCGGCAGCGGCTGGCGCCGGCATAGCCCGTCGGAGCTTCGCGGAGTGCGCGGGCACGGGCGAGACCCTATTCCGCGGCGGACGCCACCCGTGCCATGTGGGCGATCAGCTCGGCGCGGCTGTGGACCTCCAGCTTCGCGTAGATGCGCGCGAGGTGGTTCTCGACAGTGCGCTCGCTGAGGGTGAGCCGCAGCGCGATGCTGCGGGTGCTCAGCCCCGCGGTGGCGAGCTCGATGACCTGGCGCTCGCGCAGGCTGAAGCCGGCCGCGCGGCGCTCGGTCGCTGCCGCCGCCCCGTCCACGCCGCCGGCCTGCTCACACCCGGCGAGCAGGCGACGGATGTGCTCGACACGCGGACGCCAGCCCATCGACACGAACCCGTCCAGCGCCAGGCGCAGCACCGCGGCGGCACGTGCGCCGGCGCCCAGCCGTTGCAGTGCCGCGCCCGCGGTCGCAAACGCGAGCGCGCGGGGACGGGCGCCCTCGAGGTCCTCCGCGTGTACCACGGCGCGCTCGGCGGCGGTGAGCGCCTCGATGACCTCGCCGCTTGCGGCGAGGGCGACGGCGAGGGCGCCGAGCGCGTGGGCGAGTCCGCTGGGCGCGTCCGGCTGCTCGAGGCTCTCGACCACCTCGCGCGCCACGCCCACCGCCTCGGCGGCACGTCCGCACTCAACCAGGGCGAGCACCTGCCCGGGCCGCAGCGCGACCGCCACCCCGGCGTTGTGGAAGCGCTGAGCCGTGGCCCACATCGCCTCGTAGGCGGCGAGCGCCTCCTCCGGCCGCTCCTCAGCCTCCGCGGTGAGCGCGAGGCCGGCCCAGTACCAGGTCTCGTACACCGGGGTGCAGCCGCGTGCCATCAGGGCGCGCGCCTCGGCGAGGCGCTCGCGGGCGGCGGCGGTCTCGCCACGGGTGGCGAGCAGCATGGCGCCGTTGACCATGGGCATGGGCAGCATCATGGTGGCGTGGCGCCGGGAGATCTCCTCGGCGCGGAGCACCGCGTCCCAGGCCTCGTCCATCCGTCCCTGGTAGAACAGGACCTGCGAGTACAGCGACCAGCCGGACGCCGCGCCCCACATCAGTCCCATGTCGTCGGTGATGGTGTGCAGCACCGAGTTGAGCGCCGCCTCGGTCTCGGCGAAGCGTCCCAGCAGCATGCTGGCGACGCCGGAGCTGAAGATGGCGTAGCCGAAGGCGAGGACGTGGCCGCCCGCCATGGCGTCGGCGGCGAGCTCGCGGGCCATCTCCAGCGATCGGCGGGGACGGCCCTCCTGGGCGATGGCCATGGCCTCGAAGGTGCCGAGGATGAGCGCCCGCTCGCGCGCAGCCTCCCCCTCCTCGACGGCGAGGCCACGGCTGTGAGCGAGGAAGTCGATCCCCTCGCGTCCGCACAGCGTCAGCGTCGCCACCGACGCGAGCTCGGCGATCAGCAGGGCGGCGCCGCCACCGCTGCCCATCGCCAGCGTGAGCCCCTCGTCGACGGCGGCGCGGGCGCCGATGGTATCGCCTGACAGGCTGTGCAGGAAGGCGGCGCGCCGGAGCAGCGTCGCCCGTCGCGCGGGTTCGGCGGCGGTCTCGCGTTCGAGCAGCTCGCCGGTGGCGGAGAGCCCGAGCTGGAGCTCTCCGGCGTGCCCTGCCAGCTCGCTGAGACGGTCGAGCGCAGCGGTGCGCACCTCGCCGCCGTCGTCGGTGAGGTCGAGGGCCTCGCGGTACCAGGAGACGGCGCGCACGTACTGGAACCGCGCCTCCGCCTCCGCCCCCGCACGCATCGCCGCGGCGAGCGCGGTGCGGTCACCGCGGTCGGCGCCGCGGGTCGCGTGGACCGCCACCACCCCGGGATTGGCACCGCGCTCGGCGAGGAGCTGGGCGAGCCGACGGTGTCGCAGGCGCCGCCGGGCCGCGCCCATGGAGTGGTAGGCGCACTCGGCGACCAGCGGATGGTGCACCTCGTACTCCGACGAGCGCAGGCCGCGGTCGCCAACCAGCCCGCTCGCCGCCAGCTCGTCGAGGCCCTCGGCGAGGGTGGCGGGGTCGTCGGCGATCGACGCCTCGAGCATCGAGAGGTCGGCCCGTCCCCCGGCCGCCGCGAGCCACTCGAGGATCGACCGCGCCGCCGGGGGGAGGACGCGGATGCGGTCGAGCAGCGCCTCGTCGATGCTCGGCGGCAGCTCCTCCTCGCATCCCGCGGTGTGCAGCCACTGGATGCCGGCGCGGTGCAGGCGGCCGGTCTCGCGCAGCCAGCGGGTCATCTCCTCGACGTAGTAGGGGTTGCCCGCGGTGCGCTGGTGAACCATGGCGATGAAGCTCGCGGCGGGCAGGCCCTCGCCCAGCAGCGCCGCCATCAGCCCGCCGGTGGCGGCGGCGTCGAGCGGCCCCAGGGGGATGTCGACGAGCTCGCCCTGGCGGCGCAGGTCGCCGACGAGGTTGCGCGCCACCCCGTCCGCCGCCGGGTCGCGCCAGCCCAGCACCAGCGTCCAGGGGAGCGTGCGCGCGTGCCGCCGCAGCCCCTCGAGCACCTCGCAGCTCTCGGCGTCCGCCGCGTGCGCGTCGTCGAGGAGGAGGACGAGCGGCCGCCGCTCGGTGATCAGCTCGACGAGCCGGTAGGCGGCCTGGACGGTGGCCAGCTCGTCGTGCGGCGCCGCCCCGTCACGGACCCCGGCGGCGAGCCCGGGGACGAGGCGGACCAGGGCGTCGCCCGCGCGACGCAGGTCGGCGGCCGCGGGCGGGGTGCTGCGCAGGTAGCCGCCCAGCATGTCGGCGAGCGCTCCGTGGGCGTGGCCGCCGACCGCGGGCGAGCGGCCGGCGATCACCGCCGCGCCCAGGCCACGAGCCCGCTCGGCGAAGCCGTCGAGCACGCGGGTCTTGCCGATGCCCGCCGGCCCCCGCACCAGCAGGGCGCGCATCCCGGTCTCGACGCTGTCGGTGACCGCCGTCCAGAGCTGCTCGAGCACCGCCTCGCGGGCGACGAGCGGGGTGGGGCGGTGGGAGGTTCGCACCCATCGATGCTAGCGGCCCCATGCCACGGACACCGCCGGCAGGTACCGCCCACCCCCGGGATTGGGTACACGGGTTGGGTACCTTCCCGCTTCCCTGCCGCCCTCGGCCGGAGCGCATCCTGCGGGGCGTGACCGGCGGGATCACCGCCGTCCGAGGCCCCCGAGAGCGATTGGAGGGACGTGCATGAGGCTGCATCGACTGGCACCGGCGGCGATGTCCGTCGCGGGCGCGGTCGCGCTGGGAGTGGGCGCCGCGTCGGCGGCGAGCATTCTGCCCGGGTCCTCGCCGCTCGATGTGGGGGCCGCGGTGCACTCGCTCACCCGGCCGGTGACGTCGCTGCTGCCGACGGCGCCCCCGGAGGCGGGGTCCCCGGCGGCTCCGGCACCCGACGTGCCGTCCTCGTCGGCGCCCCCCGCGGCGCCGGCCGCCGACCCCGCCCCCG
>JAQBPH010000454.1:0-4630 GCA_028287625.1 Chloroflexota bacterium
GGCGCGTCTGCGCCACACCGAGCGCCGCGGTGGGCTCGTCGAGCAGCACCACCCTGGCGTCGCCCATCACCGCGCGTGCCACGGCCACGGACTGCCGCTGCCCGCCGGACAGCGAGGCGACCTGCGTGCGCACGGAGGGTATCGTCACCGACAGTCCGCGGAGCACCTCGATGGCGCGCTGCTCCATCGGAACCTCGTCGACGATGCCGAGCGGCCCGCGGCCGATGTGCTCCTCGCGGCCCAGATAGAGGTTCCCGACGACGTCGAGGTTGTCGCACAGGGCCAGGTCCTGGTAGACGGTGGCGATGCCGAGGTCGCTGACGCTGCGCGGCCCGTGCACGGCGACGGGTCGGCCGTCGAAGATGTACTGGCCCGCGTCGGCCCGGTACACGCCGGCGATGATCTTGACGAGGGTCGACTTGCCGGCGCCGTTGTCTCCGACGAGGGCGACGACCTCCGCCGGGTCCACCTCGAAATCGACCCCGGCCAGCGCCTGCACGGCGCCGAAGGCCTTCGAGATGCCGCGCAGCTCGAGGAGCGGCGAGCGCCCTCCGGCCTCGGTGGCGGCTGCCTCCGCGGGGGACGTCCCCGCGGAGGCACCCACGTCGGTCACGCGATGCCCGCCGCCTGACAGGCCCGGACGTACTGCCCGGTGCAGATCTCGGCGGCGGTGTGGAAGTGGTCGGCGATGATCGTGTCCTTCACATTGCTCCTGGTGACGGCCACCGGGGTGAGCAGGTGCGAGGGCACCTGGGTGCTGCCGTTGTCGGTCCTGGTGTCGAAGCCGCCCGGCTGCTTCCCGCCGAGCAGGTCGAGCGCCGCCTGTGCGGCGAGCTCGGCCTCCGGTCGCACCGCCTTGTAGACGGTCATGTACTGGGTGCCGGCCAGCACGCGCTGGATCCCTGCCACCTCGGCGTCCTGTCCCGTCACCGGCGGGAGCGGGCTGAGGTTCGCTGCCGTGAGGGCGGCGATCGCGCCGCCCGCGGTGCCGTCGTTCGCGCAGTACACGCCGTCGACCTTGCCCGCGAGTGCGGTCAGGGCCTGCTGCATCTCGTTCTGCGCCTGGTCCGGGCTCCAGTCGGGGGTGTCGTACTCCTTGTCGATGGTCAGCTTGCCGCTGGTGACCAGTGGATCGAAGACGTTGTGCGCGCCCTTCTTGAACGAGGCCGCGTTGGCGTCGGTGGGTGAGCCGTTGATCATCACGATGTGCGGGCTGGTCCTGCCGGCCGCCGTCAGCGCGCTCACCAGGCTCTGCGCCTGCAGCTCGCCCACCTTCACGTTGTCGAAGGAGACGTATGCGGTGACGCCGGCCGAGCCCTTGATGAGCCGGTCGTATGCGATCACCGGAACGCCCGCGGCCTGCGCCTTGGTCGCGATGGCGGCGGCCGCAGTGGAGTCGACGGGGTCGAGGATGAGCACCTTCGCGCCATTCGTCAGCGCCGCATCGGCCTGATTCTGCTGGGTCGCGGCGTCCTGGTTCGCATTGTTGTAGATGAGCTGGCTGGTGTCGTAGCCGAGCGCCCTCAGCCTCGCGGTGATGTCGGGCCGGTCGGATGCCTCATAGCGGGCGGTCTTCGTCTCCGGCAGCAGCAGGGCGATCCTCCCGCTCGCCGGGCTCGACGCGCCGCCCCCGCCGGCGTTGTTGCCGCTCGAACCAGAGCCGCAGGCTGCCACGACGGTCAGCGCCCCCACGCCGGCCAGAATCCGTAGGTACTTCATCGGTGCTCTCCTACCTCCCCACATGGCGGTCAGAGATGGGTGCGCTCCTTTCACGACTTGCAGCGCATCGATCGTGAACGGCTGCTCATGCTCCATCGGCCTCGCCAACGCCCATCATACTTCGAACGCGCCAAGAGCACCATGGTCGTACTCGGTGCCCTCACCACGTCGACCGCGCCGAGGGCCGCCCAGCCCTACCTGGGGTCGGCCCGGTCGAGATTCCAATGGCGGGAGACCGCGGCCAGCCACGGCCCATCGTCCCGCGGCGTCAGGGTGAAACGGCTGATCACCCGCTGACCGCCCTGGTGGTCACCGTAGAGCAGGTCGACGGTGACGGGACGGCCGTTCGCGATCGCGTCTCGGGCGTCGGCGAACCCCGGCTCGACGGGATCGCGGAAGGCGCCCTGCCAGAACCCGGTGTCCCCGGCGGGCACGTACAGATCCCGCGAGAGGTCGCGAAACGCCGCCAGGTCGGGACGCTCGGTGATGCCGACGATCCGCTCGGGGGAGAAGCGCCACCCGTGCAGCACCGCCAGGCCGTTGCCGGCGTTGCGCAGGGCGATGGCCAGGTAGATCGCCCCGTCGGTCGCCTGGGCCACGCCATGCCCGCCGGGCACCTTCACCCAGTGGTCATCCACGAAGCCGATCTTCTCCGGCGCGTCCTGCAACCGCGACGGCATCAGCACCGGCCGCAATCCCACCAGCAATGACTGTTCGGCGGCGCGGGCGGCGCGGTTGGCCGAGCGCACCGACGCGAAGGTCGCCACCCCCAGCACCAGCGTGCCGCCCGCGGTGGCCAGCGCGGAGATCGTCACCCAGTCGATGGCAGCCGCCAGCAGGGAATGCCCGCTCACGATGCCTCGACGACCACGCCGCCCAGCCTAGAACGTCGAGTGGGCACGACGTCAAGTATTTGTCCGGCCGGCCGCTCCTCAGGCGGCCATCTCGTGGACGGCCGCCTGCTCCCCCGCGCCGGCGGACGCCGCCGCGTGGGCGGGTCGCGAGGGCAGCATCAGCGCGAGCAGCGCCCCCATGGCGCTGAGTCCCGCGGTGAGCAGGAAGACGTCGCCCAGGCCGCCGCCGAAGGCCTGGTTCTGCACCGCGGTGTAGAGGCCCATGACGGCGCTCTGCCCCTGGGCCGCCAGCTGCTGGAGCTGCGGAAACCCGGGGGAGACGGAGGGCAGCAGCGCCGCACCGTCGGCCACCTGCTGCGCCTGGTGGGCGGTGAGCACCGAGGTGAGCACCGCCAGCCCGAGTGCGGCGGACACCCTCTGGATGATGTTGTTGACGGCGCTCGCCTGGGCCACCGCGTCGGCGCGGACCGCCGCCATCGCGCCGGTCATGATCGGCATCATCGCCAGGCCGATGCCGACGTTGCGGATCGAGCTGACCAGGATGATCGCGCTGCGCGGCGTCTGCGGCTCGATGCCGTGGAGCAGGTAGGTGCCGAGGGCGACGAGGGCCAGGCCGGCGGCCCCCGGCCACCGCGCCCCGATGCGGTCGTAGAGGCGCCCGCTGATCGGCATCAGCACCGACATGACCGCCGCCGGCACCAGCAGCGTCAGCCCCGCCTGGAAGGCGCCGAAGCCCTCCCCCTGCTGGAGGAAGAGCGGAACGTAGAAGGCGCCGGCGAAGAGCCCGGTCGAGATCAGGGCGATGAGCACCCCGGACAGCGAGAAGCCCCAGTTGTGGAAGACGCGCAGGTCGAGGATGGGATGCTCGACGGACAGCTCGACGACCACGAAGACGGCGAGGCTGAGCAGCCCGCCGGCGATGAGCATGAGCACCCCGTACGAGCCCCAGCCCCAGCTCGAGCCCTCCGAGAACGCGAGCAGGAGCGCGAAGAGCCCGCCGGCGATGAACACGAACCCGAGCACGTCGAAGCGCCGGCCGCGCCTGGCGGCGAAGTGCGGCAGGATGGAGAGCGCGCCGAGCGCCCCGAGGATGCCGATGGGGACGTTGATGTAGAAGATCAGCCGCCAGTTGACGTCCTCGACGAGCCAGCCGCCCAGGGCGGGACCGATCGCGGGCGCGACCACGATGCCGAGCCCGTACAGGCCCATCGCCGCACCGATGCGGTCGCGTGGCACCAGGCGATAGATGATCGTCTGGGCGAGCACGGGCAGGAGCCCGCCGCCGACGGCCTGGACGACGCGGAAGACGATCAGGCTGTCGAGGTTCCAGGCCAGGCCGCAGAGGGCGGAGCCGGCGACGAAGCCGAGCAGCGAGACCACGTAGAGCGGCTTGAGGCCGAAGCGATCGCCGAGCCAGCCGCTGGTGGGCACGACGATTCCGAGCGCGAGGCTGTAGCCGGTGGCGATCCACTGCACCTGGTCGGTGCTGGCGCCGAACTCCGACTGGATCTTCGAGGTGGCGACGTTGACGATGCTGGTGTCGAGCAGCGCCATGAACGAGCCGATCATCACCACGAGCAGGGGAAGAAGCCAGCCGGCGGCCGGGACGGGGATCTCCGTCCTGGGAGCGGCGACGGGCGTCACCGGGGGTCGCTGCGGCCGCGGCGCGGGACGGTGGACGGTGCGCCGGTGCGGCCGCGCCACGGGCCGGGGGCTGCCGAGGGGCATGGTGGGGACGAGCGGGTCCTCGACCGCCACCGCCGTGCCCAGGTGGGACACCGGCACCGGCCCCGAGGACCGCTCGCCGGCACGCCGCCGGGCGCTCAGGCCACCGCCCTCGAACCGGCGAGCCCGCCCCACCTGTCGTGCACCGCCTCCATGTGCACGAGTCTACGGAGTTTCGTTGTGCGATGCAACGTTGTTGCACACAACGATATGCGCCGTCCGGGCCCCCTGGGTCAGACGTCCGTGCGGGCCAGCTCCTCCTCGATGTCCCTGTTCAGCCGCTCCAGCATGCTGGCCAGCCCGGCGCGCTCCTCGGGCCTCCAGCCGGCCAG
>JAQBPH010000509.1:0-3972 GCA_028287625.1 Chloroflexota bacterium
GGGGAGATCGAGGAGGCGCTGGAGCGGCTGCGCGCGATGGGCTCCGACGGCCCCTGGGAGGTGGGCGGCCGCCGGCTGCGGCTCACCAACCTCGACAAGGTCTACTGGCCCGAGGACGGCTGCACCAAGCGGGACATGATCGAGCACTACGTCCGGGTCGCCCCGGTGCTCCTCCCCCACCTGCACGACCGGCCGGTGGGGATGCAGGTCTTCCCCGACGGCATCCACGGGAAGCACTTCTGGCGCAAGCGCATCCCCGACCACGCCCCCGCCTGGATCCGGCGCTGGACCTGGCACGGCGACACCGAGGTCACCTACGTGATCGCCGAGGAGGTCGCCACCCTCGCCTGGATGGCAAACAGCGGGGCCATCGACATCCACCCCTGGCACTCGCGGATCGACGCCCCCGAGCAGCCCGACTGGGCGGTGTTCGACCTCGACCCGTTCGAGCCCGCCACCTTCGAAGACATCCGCGAGGTCGCCCGGCTGGTGAAGGCGGCGCTCGACCACCTGGGGCTGCGCGGGCTGCCCAAGACCAGCGGCCAGACCGGGCTGCAGATCTACGTGCCGCTGCGCCGCGGCCCCGACTACGCCGCCGTCCGCGGCTGGGTGGAGGAGGTGGGCCGGGCGATCGGGCAGGTGCTGCCGGACAAGATCAGCTGGGAGTGGTCGGTGGCCCGGCGCACCGGCCGCATCCGCATCGACTACACCCAGAACATCATCGGCAAGACCCTCGCCGCCCCCTACTCGCTCCGCCCCGCCCCGGGCGCCCCGGTGTCGACGCCGATCACCTGGGAGGAGCTCGACGACCCCGGGCTGCGGCCCGACGGCTGGAACATCCGGACCATCCACGCGCGGCTGGCGGCGGTCGGCGACCTCTTCGCGCCGGTGCTCGAGGGCGGCCAGGACCTGCCCGGCGCACCGGCCGCGCCCGGGAGCGGCTGATGGCGCCGCTCGACTGTCCCCTCTGCCGGGCCCGGCTCGAGCCCGGGGCCACCCACTGCGCGCGCTGCGGAGCCCGGGTCGCAGCCCTGGAACGGCCCCCGTACGCCCCCGGGGCGGCGCGGGCCGGGGGGCGGCTGCCGGTGCCGGGGAGCCCGGCGGAGGCGGTGCGGCTGGGGCTGGCCGGGGGCGTGGGCCTGGTCGGGCTGGCGGCGCTGGTCGGGGTGCTCACCCGGCTCGCCGGCGGCGACGGCCTCGCCGGCCTGGGCAACGCCTCGCTCCTGCTCGGCATGGTCACCCTGGGGATGAGCGCGCTGCTCGGCGGGGTGCGGGTCTCCCGGTGGGTGGAGGTCGGCCGCGGCGGCGGGGAGCGGCTGCGCCGCCGCGCCCGGGGCGGGGCCGCCGACGGCAGGACGCTGCTGCGGCTCGGGATCGCCGTCGCCGGCGCCGTTCCGTTCGTCCTCTCCGTGGTGCTCGCCGCCGCCCGGTAGCAGGGGAGCGCAGAGGGCCCAGGGTCGCGCGCGGCGACTTGAGGTGAAGTGCGGCGCTGTGGCCCGGTCGGCTCATACAATTCGGAGCCATGGCGGTCCTGCTCCTCAGCGCGACGATGCAGCCGCTCAACGTCATCAGCAAGCGCCGGCTCCTCATCCTCCTGGGCAAGGAGCGGATCGCCCTCCTCGACGAGCAGGCCGAGGCCGAGGCGGAGGCCGCCGTACGCGAGCGGCGCCTCCCCCAGGGGATCGTCATGGCCCGGCTGCTCCGCGCCGTCCACGTCCCCCGGAGGACGCTCCGCCCCAACCGCCGGAACCTGCTGCTCCGCGACGACCTGACCTGCCAGTACTGCGGGGTCGGCGGCCCCGCCTCCGAGCTGACCATCGACCACGTGATCCCGGTCTCCCGCGGGGGCGCCCCGAGCACCTGGGAGAACCAGGTGGTGGCCTGCCGCCGCTGCAACGGCCGCAAGGCCAACAGCCAGCCCCACGAGGTGGGCCTGCGTCTGCGCACCCGGCCCGGCCCCCTGACCCAGGAGTTCAGCCACATCCTCTTCCTCCGCCACCCCGAGCTCAAGCAGGCCTACGACGCCCTGGTGGCGTAGCGGCCACCGACGAGAGCCGCCCCGGTTCCTGCCGCGCACGTCACGAAGTGACGCGCGCGCCAGTCGGTCCACGCATCCCTGGTATATCCTGGCCGTATGGCGCGGTCCATGTGGCGAGGCGCGATCAGCTTCGGAATGGTGGCCATCCCGGTGCGCATGTACCTGGCCACCGAGTCGAAGAGCGTCTCCTTCCGCATGCTCTGCCCCTCCTGCGGGCGACCCATCAAGCAGAAGCGGTGGTGCCCCCACGAGGACCGTGAGATCGGCTGGACGGAGACGGCGCGCGGCTACGAGGTGGCCAAGGACGAGTTCGTCCGCATCGAGGACGCCGACCTCGACCGCCTCCCCCTGCCCACCACCAAGGCGGTGGAGATCCTCGAGTTCGTCGACGACTGCGAGATCGACGCCGGGGTGTACCTCAAGGGCGCCTACTACCTGGAGCCGGAGGCGGTGGGCGCCAAGCCCTACGCACTGCTCCGCAAGGCGCTGGAGAGCACCGGGCGGGTGGCCATCGGCCGGATCGCGCTGCGCGACCGCGAGCACCTCTGCCGCCTGGCGCTCCACGAGGAGGGCCTGGTGCTCAACACGCTGCACTGGCCCGACGAGATCCGCGACCTCCACGAGCTGAAGCTCCCTGGCGAGGACGTCAAGGTCGACGACCGCGAGCTCGACATGGCGAAGATGCTCATCGACAACCTCACCGCCACGTTCGACCCCGCCCGCCACACCGACCGCTACCGCGAGGCGCTGCTCCAGATCGTCGAGGAGAAGATGGGCGAGCAGCCGGCGGAGGCACCGGCGCCCGCCGAGCCGGCGCGCGCGCTCGACCTCATGGCCGCGCTCAAGGCGTCGGTGGAGGCCTCCCGCCGCACCCGCGACGAGGCCCCGCCCGCCGAGGAGGCGGAGCCGGCCGCGGAGGCCGCCACCGCCCCGGCGAAGGGACGCCGCCGGGCGGCCGCCAAGGCCGACGCCGAGGCCGAGGCTCCGGTCCGCCGCCGCAAGGCGTCGTGAGGCGCTCGCTCCCTCATCCCCGGCCCGGGGCCGCATCCCTGCCGCTGAGCCTCCCGCCGCCTCCGGCGCTGCCCGCCGACGTGGCCCTCGAGGTGGCGGTGCCCTGCACCGGCCCCTTCGACGCCGAGGACTGGCGCTTCTCGGTCGACTGGGACGGCACCCGCGTGCTCCTCGCCGCCGGCGCGGGGGGGGAGGCGCGGCTGCGCGACGAGCGCCGCCGCGAGGTCGGCGACCGCTTCCCCGAGGTGATCGCCGAGGTCGCGGCCGCCCTCGGCGGCCACACCGCGGTCGTCGACGGGGTGCTCACCGTGCTCGACCCCCGCGGCCGCCCCGACCTCGAGGCCCTCTCCCGCCGGCGGGCCGGCGAGCCCGGGGTGGTGGCGGTGTTCATCGCCACCGACCTGCTCCACCTCGACGGCGCGTCGCTGCAGCAGCGCCCCTTCGACGAGCGGCTGCGGGCGCTGGAGCGGGCGGTCACCGGGCAGCCCCACCTCCAGGTCCCGGAGTGGGTGTCGGGCGACGGCTGCGCCCTCGCCGAGGCCGCCACCAGCCAGCACCTTCCCGCCATCCTGGCCCGGCAGGCCGACGCCACCTACTCCGCCGGGGTGGCCTCGCCGCAGCGGCTGCGCATCGCCCTGGAGGACCGTGCCGACACCGTGGTCACGGGGGTGGTGCGCCAGCCCGGCGGCGCGGTGAGCGCCCTGGTCCTCGGCGAGCAGTACCGCGGCCGCCTCGCCGACGCCGGCAGCGTCGCCGTCCACCTCCCCGCGTCGGTGGAGGGGTGGCTGCGGGAGCAGCTCGGCGACCTCGCCTCCGTCACCCCACCGTGCCGCTGCGCGGTGGTGCCCCCGGGACGGGTCTGCTGGCTGCAGCCCGAGCTGGTGGCGACCGTCCGCCACAGCGGCCGGCTCGCCGGCGGCCAG
>JAQBPH010000526.1:0-3534 GCA_028287625.1 Chloroflexota bacterium
GGGATCGTCGGAGCTTCTCCGCCGCCTGCGCTGGTCCTCACCGCCCGCTGACCGGCCGGGGCCCCTCAGCAGGCGGCGCGTGGCCAGGTCACGGTGAATCGCGTCCCCGTCGCGCCCGGCCCGGTCGTCACCTCGCAGCGGCCCCTGGTCGCCTCCACGATGGAGCCGGCGATGGCGAGACCGAGCCCGGCGCCGTCGCCGGTGGAGGTCGCCCGGTGGAACCGGTCGAAGACGCGTTCACGCTCTGCCGGGGCGATCCCCTCCCCCTGGTCGCTGACCGACAGCTGAACGCGGGCACCGTGCTCCTCGACGGTGACGGTGACCACCCCGCCGGGCGGTGAGTACTTGCAGGAGTTGTCGATGAGCACCGCGGTCAGACGGTCGATCCACTCCGGAGGAGCGTCGATGGTGGCCACCGCGTCGGGGACCCGCACCCGCAGTTGCAGCTCACGCCGCGCGGCCACGGCACCGAAGCGCTCGACCGCACCGCCGACCACGGCGCTGACGTCGACGGGTTCGGCGCTGGGAGGCGGCGGCTGGTCGTCGAAGCGTGCGAGCCACAGGAGGTCGTCCACGAGGCGCCGCATCCGCCCCGACTCGCCGGCGACATGCTCGAGCGCCTCGCGGTAGGCACCGATCCCGGGTTCGGCGCTCAGCGCGAGCGACACCTCGGCCTCGATGACGCCGAGCGGCGTCCGCAGCTCGTGCGACGCGTCGGCCGTGAAGGCGAGCTGGCGGCGCCGCATCTCCTCGACGGGCGCGGCGACACGCCGCCCGATGACCAGCGCTCCGCCAAAGGTCAGCACCAGGAGCAGGGCTCCGAGGACCACCTCTCCGGTGATGGCGCCCCCGAGTGCCTGGGAGACCGGCGCCAGGCTGGTGGCCCCGACCACACGACCGGTGGGCGCGTCGACCCCCGCGACCCGGAAGCTGGTGCCCGCGATCGAGGCGGTCACCGGACCGCTCACCGATCGGAGGGAGGAGGGGAGCTGCGGCGCCCCGGGGCCGGCGACCACGCCGCCGCCGCCCACCAGCCAGGTCACCACCGGCTGCTCGTAGTCGTGATCGTGGTCGGCGGCCGGGCCGCCGGCGACCACGTCCGCGGCCGGCTGTCCCGGACCCCCGAGCCGGCCGATGCGCTCCACCAGTCGATGGTCCGCAGCGCCGATGAGGTTGTGCGCGACGATGATGTCGGTGCCCACGCAGAGCGCGACGAGCATCACGGCGACCAGCGAGGTCGCCAGCGCCGCGACGCGCAGGGCACGGCCGCTGACACGGTTCCGTGCCGGGCGGCTCATTCGTCGAGGATGCGGTACCCGGTACCGCGCACCGCGACGATGCGTGCCCGGCCGCCACCCAGCTTGCCTCGAAGCCGCGCGATGTGGACCTCGATGGCGTTGTGACTGGCGGCCTCGGCCTCGTCCTGCCAGGCATTGCTTCCGATCTGCGCGCGCGTGACCACCCAGGGCGCCCGTCGCAGCAGCACCTCGAGGATGCTCAGCTCACGCGGGGTGAGCGCGACCGGCGAGCCCCCGACCGCGGCCTCGCGGGTCGAGGGGTCGAAGGTGACCGCGCCGCACCGCAGCACGGGTTCCGCCGACGTCGGAGGCCGGCGCAGGAGGGCGCGCAGGCGCGCCACCAGCTCGTCGAACTGGAAGGGCTTCACCAGGTAGTCGTCGGCGCCCGCGTCGAGACCGTCCACGCGGTCCGCGGTGGTGTCCCTCGCCGTGAGCATCAGCACCGGCGTGGTCACCCCACGCCGGCGGGCCGTGGCCACCATGTCGCGACCGGACATTCCCGGCATGCGCCAGTCCACCACCGCGGCCGCGTACCGGTTGGCGAGAAGCAGCTCGAGCCCGTGGTCCCCGCGCTCGGCGACGTCGAGGGCGTATCCATGGTGCAGCAACCCGCGGACGAGCACGGAGCGCATGGGGGCGTCGTCCTCAGCGATCAGCAGGCGCATCCCGCCCCCCGTCGATCGAGCCTGGCCACCACAGCGTCACCGTCGCCGCATGATACCCCGGTCTGCACCGAGCGCCGCCGCGCCATTGAGCGGGCGACGCGCCCACCCCGTCCGAGTCCGGCATGCTGCGCCGTGTGACCGCGACCGACACCGGCGACAACCGGTCCTTAATCACTGTCAAATTTGCGCATTCGTAGAATCTTGAGGCGCCATGACCACAATCGAGCGGCCACTCCTCCGCGCCACCCGCGTCATCCACTCTCCGCTGGTCGACAGCCGCGGTGAGAGGCTCGGACGCGTCGACGACCTGATCGTCCGGCTCGCGGACGCGGGCTATCCCCCGGTCATCGGGCTGAAGGCGAGCGTCGGAGGACGCCAGCTGTTCGTGCCCGTCGATCGCATCGGCGCTCTCGCCCCGGGTCGTGTGCAGCTGTCGCGCGACACCCTCGACCTCGAGCGCTTCGAGCGACGGCCCGGTGAGGTGCTGCTGGACGAGGACGTCCTGGACCGCCGGCTCATCGATGTCGCCGGGGGCCGGCTGGTCCATGCCCACGACATCGCGCTGGGGCGCATCGACGGCTGGTGGCGCCTCGTCGGGGTCGACCCCACCCGGCGCGGCCGCCTCGCCCGCCTGCTGCCGGGCGGCGGCGGCGACCCCAAGCGCCCGTCCTCGGTGCTCGACTGGTCGGACGTCGAGCCATTCGTGGGTCACGTGCCGAGCGCCCGCCTGCTCCTCCCCCTGCGCCGCCTCAGACGCCTTCATCCGGCCCAGATCGCCGACATCGTCGAGGGGGCGTCACACGACCAGGGCGAGGAGATCCTCACCGCGGTCGAGCAGGACCCCGAGCTCGAGGCGGACGTGTTCGAGGAGCTGGACACCCATCACCAGCGGGAGTTCCTCAGGGACAGGCCGGACGAGGAGGCCGCGGCGATCCTCGGAGAGATGGCACCGGACGACGCCGCCGATCTCATCACCGAGCTGGACCAGGAGCGCCGGGCGCCGATCCTCGACCTGCTTCCGGCGGAGCAGCAGCGCAAGGTGCGCGGCCTGCTCGCCCACAACCCGGACACCGCCGGCGGGTTGATGAGCCCCGATCTCGTCACCGTCTCCGTCGAGGCGACCGTCGCGGACGCGCTCGAGGCCGTGCGCACGAGCAGCGACGATCTGCCGTGGCAGGCGGCGAGCATGGCCTTCCTCGTCGACGGCGACGGTCGCCTTCTGGCGTCCGTCTCGGTGGTCGACCTGCTCCGGACCGCCGCCGACCGGCCCCTCCGCGACCTCGTCCAGGACAACGTGCCCCCCCACCTGCACGTCGACGAGGGAGTGGAGCAGGTCGCCCTGCTCATGGCCGACTTCAACATGACCGCGGCGGCGGTGGTCGACCGCACCGACCGCCGCGTCGTGGGGGTCGTCACCGCCGACGACCTCATCGAGGCGCTCGTCCCCCGGCAGTGGCGGCGCCGCCAGTCGGCCGGTGGCTGGCCGGACTACGCGTCCGTGGGTGGGGACGCCGACATCCCCGGTCCCTGCCGCAGCTTCTTCGACGCCGCGCGGATCCTCTCCGCGGACG
>JAQBPH010000540.1:0-8102 GCA_028287625.1 Chloroflexota bacterium
ACCTGCGCGACGTACGGCGGCATCCATGCCATGCAGGGCAACCCGACCGGCGCCATGGGCCTGGCCGACTACCTCGGATGGGACTGGAAGTCGAAGGCGGGCCTGCACATCGTCAACGTCCCGGGATGCCCGGTCCAGCCTGACAACTTCATGGAGACGCTGCTCTGGGTGCTCTACATGGCGGCGGGGCGCGCACCGGTAATCCCGCTCGACGGGGCGGGGCGGCCGACCTGGCTGTTCGGGAGTAGCGTTCACGACGGCTGCGACCGCGGCGGCTACTACGAGGAGGGCGACTTCGCCCGCGACTACAACTCCGACAAGTGCCTGGTGAAGCTCGGCTGCTGGGGACCGGTGGTGAACTGCAACGTCCCCAAGCGCGGCTGGATGGACGGCATCGGCGGCTGTCCCAACGTCGGCGGGATCTGCATCGGCTGCACCATGCCCGGCTTCCCCGACAAGTTCATGCCCTTCATGGACGAGCCGCCCGGGGCGCTGGTCTCCTCCACGCTCACCCGTGGGTACGGCTCGGTCATCCGCCGGCTGAGGGCGATCACCAACGCGACCGTGAACAAGGAGCCGAGGTGGCGTCACAACCGCCCGGAGCTCACCACCGGCTACCGGCCGAAGTGGCCGATCTGAGGGAGCGAAGATGGCGATCACCGGGACCAAGGGCGTCGAGGCCGCCGCGAAGACGGCCGACACCGTGGAGATGGTCTGGGACCCGATCACCCGCATCGTCGGCAACCTCGGCATCTACACCAGGATCGACTTCGCCAACCGCAGGGTGGTGGAGTGCCGGGCGACCTCCTCGATGTTCCGCGGCTACAGCGTCTTCATGCGCGGCAAGGACCCGCGCGACGCGCACTTCATCACCAGCCGCATCTGCGGCATCTGCGGCGACAACCACTCCACCTGCTCGATCTACGCGCAGAACATGGCCTACGGGGTGAAGCCGCCGCCGCTCGCCGAGTGGATCATCAACCTCGGCGAGGCCGCCGAGTTCATGTTCGACCACACCATCTTCCAGGACAACCTGGTCTTCGTCGACTTCTGCGAGGAGGTGGTGCGCGAGACCAACCCCGGCCTGCTGGAGCGGGCGAACACCACCGACGCCCCGAGCGCCGCCGCCCACGGGTACCGGACGATCGGCGACATCATGCGGGCGTGCAATCCCTTCACCGGTGACCTCTACCGCGAGGCGCTGGAGATGAGCCGGCTCACCCGGGAGATGTTCTGCCTGATGGAGGGCCGGCACGTCCATCCCTCCACCCTCTATCCCGGCGGGGTGGGCACGGTGGCGACGCCGCAGGTGTTCACCGACTACCTGGTGCGGCTGATGAAGGTCTTCGCCTTCGTCAAGAAGGTGGTGCCGCTCAACGACGATCTCTTCGACTTCTTCTACCAGGCCTTGCCCGGATACGAGGAGGTCGGCCGCCGCCGGGTCCTTCTCGGCTGTTGGGGAAGCTTCCAGGATCCCGCCGTCTGCGACTACGACTACCGGACGATGAGCACCTGGGGCCGGAGCATGTTCGTCACCCCGGGGATCGTCGTCGACGGCGCGCTGCGCACCACCGACCTGGTCGAGATCAACCTCGGCATCCGCATCCTGCTGGGCAGCTCGTACTACGACGACTGGGTGAACGAGGAGACCTTCGTCACCAAAGACCCGCTCGGCAACCCGGTGGACAAGCGCCACCCCTGGAACCAGACCACCCTGCCCAAGCCGCAGCCGCGCGACCTCCGCGGCGGCAGGTACAGCTGGGTGATGAGCCCGCGCTGGTACGACAGCCGCAGCGGCGACCACCTGCCCCTGGAGACCGGAGGCGGCGCCATCGCCCGCCTCTGGGCGACCGCGCTCGCCGGGCTGGTGGACACGCCCTACGTGAAGTCGACCGGCTCCAGCGTGCGCATCTCCATCCCCCGGACCCCGGGCATGCGGGAGATGGAGTTCGAGTGGAAGCCTCCGCAGTGGCTGAACGCGCTGGAGCGCGACCGTGCCCGCATCTACTTCGTCGCCTACTCCGCGGCGATGGCGCTCTTCTTCTACGAGCGGGCGATGGAGCAGGTGCGCGCCGGGCACACCCGGGTCTTCGAGCCGTTCACCGTTCCCGAGGAGGCGATCGGCTGCGGCTTCCACGAGGCGGTGCGTGGGGTGCTCTCCCACCACCTCGTCATCCGCGGCCGGAGGATCGCCAACTATCACCCCTACCCGCCGACGCCCTGGAACGGCAGCCCGCGGGACATGTACGGCACCCCCGGCCCCTACGAGGACGCGGTGCAGGACATGCCGATCTTCGAGGAGAACGCGCCCGACGACTTCAAGGGCGTGGACATCATGCGCGCGGTGCGCAGCTTCGACCCCTGCCTTCCCTGCGGAGTGCACATGTACCTCGGCGGGGGCAGGACGCTGCGTCGCACCCACTCTCCCATCCTCGGCCCGCAGGCCGAGGGATGAGCGCCGGGCTGAACGAGGAGACGGTGAGCGGACGTGCGGCCGTGCTGGAGCGGCTGCTCGGGGAGCTCGACGAGCTGCCCGAGCCCGCCCGGTCGGTCGCCACCGACACGGTGCGGGCGTTGGCGGGCCTGTACGGGGAGGCGCTCGGGCGCATCGTCGAGCGCCTCCAACGGTGTGACCCGGCTCGGCTGGAGGAGCTCGCCGGCGACGAGCTCGTCTCCCACCTGCTCATCCTCCACGACCTCCATCCCACGCAGCGCCCGCTGACGCCGCTGCCGATGGCCTGAGGCCGGCGGAGCGGATGGAGACCCCCCGCCTCGGCGCGCTGCTGGCGCCGCCGCCACCGGCTCCGCCGCCGCCGAGGAAGTGCGAGCTGTGCCGTGCCGCCTGCGCGCCGGACCATCGCCACGTCCTCGACCTCCGCGCCCGCCTCCCGCTCTGCGTCTGCCGCGCCTGCGCGCTGCTCCTCGACCGTCCGGCGGCGGGAGGTGACCACTATCGGCTCATCCCCGAGCATCCCCGTCGCATCCACGACCTCGACCTCGACGAGCAGACCTGGACCGCGCTGGGGCTGCCCGTGGAGCTGGCCTTCCTGATGCGCAGCACCTCCGCCGGCCGGGTGGTCGCCCACTACCCCGGGCCGATGGGGGTGACCGAGTCCACGCTCGATCTCGCCGCCTGGGGGGAGCTGGAGGCGGCCAACCCGGTGCTGGCCGCGCTGGAGCCGGACACCGAGGCGCTCCTGGTCAGCCGTGTCCAGGGAGCGGCGGAGCACTGGCTGCTGGGCCTCGACGACTGCTACCGGTTGGTGGGGTTGATCCGCAGCTGCTGGCGAGGCCGATCCGGGGGCGACGAGGTCTGGAGTCGATTGCCGGGATTCTTCACCGAGCTGGGGTCCCGGGGCTCGGTGATGGACCGATTCGGTGCGCCCTCCCACTTGTGATCCGAATCACGGGGGCGGATACTGAGGCCCCCTCACACCTACAGGCGGAAGGTATCCATTCTGGGGAATCAGTGATGACGGATTCGGAAAGCTCAGCGCTGCGCGGCATCGTCGAGTCCTGGCCCCCCGCGGACCCCGCCGTTGCGGACGCCGGCGCCGGGGTCGACATCGGCGTGCGCGGCCTCCGGGTGAGGCCGGGCAGCCACATCTGCGCTCTCTACACCGGCTCGGCCGAGCGGGATTCGGTCCTGCTGCCCTTCCTCCGCAGCGCGCTCCTCTCCCTGGACAAGTTGATCTGCGTTCTGGACTCGGACGACCCGGTCGACGTGCTCGACGCCATCGGAGGCGGGGTCGATGCCCGCGGCTGCGCGGCGTCACGCCAGCTCGACCTGCTCCGCGCGAGGGACACCTACCTCCGCTCCGGGCGGTTCCGGTCGGTGGACATGGTCGGCTTCTGGAAGGCGGCGATCGCCGGGGTGATGAACACGGCGGCCTACCCCTGCGTGCGTGCCATCGGGGAGATGTCGTGGTCGCTCTCCGACCTGCCCGCGGTGGGCGAGGTGGTCGACTTCGAGCTCGAGCTCAACCGCCTGCTGCCGCTGTATCCGCAGGTCATCGTCTGCATGTACGACCTCGCCCGCTTCGGCACCACCCACCTCGTCGACACCATCAAGATGCACCCCTACGTGCTCCTCGGTGGCCTGCTCGTCGAGAACCCCTACTTCCTGTCCGCCCAGGAGATGGTGGCCGCGGCCAGGAGCTGGTGATGGCGCTGCGGCGGGACGACTGGCTCGACCTGGCCCGGAAGGTCGACTGGACGTACCGCTACGTGGACGAGCGCGAGGTGTTCCCCGAGGCGATGAGCGGCGTGCCGTGGCTGCCGCACGAGGCGTGGGCGGACTGGTCCGAGTCCTACCGCACCACCTACCGCGAGTACGTCCGCAACCAGTCGGTCAAGGACACGTCGGTGCTCGCCGTGCGTGACGCGCTGAGCAAGGCGCGCCTCCACGAGGGCCTCGATCCGGGCTGGGTGCAGCTGGTGAAGTTCCACCAGGCCGCGTTCGCGCTCGCCGAGTACGCGGCGGCGCTGGCGGAGCTGCGCATGGCCCGCTTCGGCCGCGACAGCGCCTGGCGGGTGATGGCCAACCTCGGCGCTCTCGACGAGATCCGCCACACGCAGATCCCGCTGCTGCTCGGCCACGACCTGCTGCGCCTCGACGGCGGCTTCGACTGGACCCACCGGGCGTTCCACACCGACAACTGGCTGATGATCGCCGCGCGCCACCTCTTCGACGACATGTTCGTCGCCGCCGATGCCGTCGAGATCGCCGTGCAGCTGAACTTCGTCTTCGAGACGGGGTTCACCAACCTGCAGTTCATGGCGCTGGCGGCGATGGCCGACGGCGCCGACCACCACGTCTTCGAGACCGCCCTGGCGAGCATCCAGACCGACGAGGCCCGTCACGCGCAGATCGGCCACCCGGTGCTGCGCGCCCTCATCCAGCACGGCGGACGGGAGCACGTGCAGTACCTCCTCGACAAGATGTGGTGGCGGTCCTGGCGGATCCTGGTCGCCACCACCGGGACGGCGATGGAGTACCTGACGCCGCTGGGCGCACGCACCCGCTCCTTCAAGGAGTTCATGAGGGAGTGGGTGGTCGAGCAGTTCCTCCGCAACCTGGAGGAGTTCCACCTCGAGTTGCCGTGGTTCTGGGACCTGTTCATCGACGAGCTCGACCACGCCCACCACAGCCTGCAGCTCGGGCTCTACGAGTACCGGACGCTGCTCTGGTTCGACGAGCCCACGCCCTCGACCGCCGAGCGCGCGTGGCTGCGCGAGCGGTATCCGACCTGGGAGACGACCCACGAGCCGCACTGGGACAGGATCGAGGAGAGCTGGGCGGCCGGCGGCGAGGCGGCGAGCATGGCGTACGCGCTGCCGGCCCTGTGCAACATGTGCCAGCTGCCGGCGCTGTTCGTGCACCCGGGGCGCAACACGGCGTGCACCCTCGAGCGCGACGGCCGCCGCTACCTGTTCTGCTCCGCGCCCTGCCGGTGGATCTTCGAGCAGCAGCCGGAGCGGTTCGCGGCGCACCGCACGGTGGTCGACCGCCTCGTCGCCGGCGAGGCCCCGGCCGACCTGCTCGAGCTGCACGGCTGGATGGGATTCGAGAGCCCCGACGAGATGGGCGGGGACCTGCGCCGGGGTCTGGACCAGTGGCGGTTCGCACCCGTGCCGCGCACCGGGGGGAGCCGGACGTGACCCGCATCAACCTCTACGGGTTCCTCGACGGCGACGTCCTCGGCAGGGTCCTGGTGGCCGACGACGGCCGCGCCGTCCGCGAGCTCGCCGACCAGCTCTGCGCCTGGGTGCCGTCCTCGGTGCCCGTGGGTGGCGACACGCCCGTGGTCACCGACGAGCAGGGCACCGTCCTCGACCTCGGCTCGACCCTCGCCGAGGCGGGGCTGGGCCCGGGCGACATCTTCCGGGTCGGCGGGGTCCCGCTGTGACCGCGCAGCGCGCCCTCGCCTGGGTGCCGGTCACCACCCTCGACGAGCTCTGGGAGGGGGAGATGACGCGGGTGGTGGTCGACGGTGTCCCGGTCCTGCTGGTGAACCTCGACGGAGAGGTGCTCGCCTACGACGATCGCTGCCCCCACGCCGGCAACTCGCTGGTGATGGGACGGCTCGAGGACGGCACCCTCACCTGCGCTGCGCACGAGTGGGTCTTCGACCCCCGCACCGGGCGGGGGATCAACCCCACCGCGACATGCCTGGAGAGCGTCGACGTCTGCGTCGACGGCGAGGTAGTGCTGGTCGACGTCGGCGGACGCCGATGACCCCGGCGGACGGCGCCGCGCAGGGCGTCGGACCGGTGCTCCACGCGACCCCGCTCGGCCGGGCCATGGTCGCTGCGATCCAGGACGACAACGACGGCGTGATCGTGCAGGACGAGGGGGCCTACCTGCGGGTCAGCGCCCCCGGGGTCTGCCGGCTCCGGCGCTCGGCGGTCGAGGCGACGACCGGCCACCCCGTCCACCTCCCCGGCGACCTCGAGGTGGTCATGTCCTCGTTCGCGGGCCTCGTGGCCATGGACGAGGAGGGGGCGGTCTGGTGGCATGCGTCCGGAGCGCGCCCGGAGCCGAGGGGATGAGCTTGCTCATCGGATCGGGCGGGATGCGCGGAGGCTGCTCTGCCGCCGCAGCGAGGGGGGGACACCCCCCCAGAGGATGAGCGCCCCGCGGAAGACCTATTCGCGCCTCGAGAACGGGCGCCGCATGCCCTCCCAGTACGAGATCGTCAGCGCTGGCCTCCACTACAACCATCCCCACGGGTTCGAGCTCGACACCGCCGTCGCCCGCTGGTACGCCGACCACCGCGAGGGCTCGCGCCTCCAGGCCCGCGACTGGGAGGCCTTCAGCGACCCGCGCCGCACCACCTACCGGATGTACAACCAGCTCCGGGACCAGAGGGAGGCCGCGGTCGACGGCCTCCTCGACGAGATCGACTCCACCGACTACGACCTGCAGCTCGACGCCGAGTGGGTGGGCTTTCTCCACGACTGCTACTTCCCGCTGCGGTTCGCCGCCCACGGCCTGGAGATGCTCGCGGCCTATGTCGGCCAGATGGCCCCGGCGTCGCGGATCACCAACTGCGCCGCCTTCCAGGCGGGGGACGAGCTCCGGCGCCTCCAGCGCATCGCCTACCGCACCGCCCAGCTCGGCGCCCACCGGCCCGGTCCCGACAGCGCGAGCCACCGCCGCGCCTGGGAGGAGGCGGAGTGGTTCCAACCGCTGCGGGAGCTCGTCGAGCGGGCGCTGGTCACCTACGACTGGGGAGAGTCCTTCGTCCTGCTCGACCTGGTGATCAAGCCCCGGCTCGACCGGCTCGTCAACGGCGAGCTGGGCGGCAGCCTCGCCCGCGGCAACGGCGACCCGCTGCTGGGCAGCATCCACGCGAGCCTCGACCACGACAGCGCATGGCATCGGGAGTGGAGCGCCACCCTGCTCCGCACCGCGGTGAAGGACACGCCGGCCAACGCCGACACCATCGATGGGTGGGCGGCACGCTGGACGCCCCTGGCCGGCGACGCGACCCACGCGCTCGCCGCCGCGTTCGCGCGCGCGCCCCACCCTGCCGACGGCGGGTTGGCCGCGACGAGGATCGACGCCCTGGCCGCCGCCGAGCTGGCTGAGGCCATCGGCGCGATCGCGCGCAGCTGACCTGGCGCCGGTGGAGATGCCCGGCAGTTCTGCCGCCGGTCGAGTTTCGCGGGGGGCCGCTCTGCCGCCGGTTGAGATTCGCGGCGGGCCGCTCTGGCGCCGGTGGAGATGCCCGGCAGTTCTGCCGCCGGTTGAGATTCGCGTTTGCCCTCTCTGCCGCCGGTTGAGCATCGTTCTGCCGCGGGTTGAGGTTCGCGGCAGTTTCTCCACGGTGTTCTTACCGGGGGGAGGCTCCGCCTCCCCCCGCTCATGCCGAAGACATCGTGCGCTGGCGCGCCCGATGCCGTGGCATACCCCCCACCACGCCGGCACTCGCCGGCGACGCGCGCTTCGCGCGCTCTTCGTGAAGGGTCGACGGGCCGAGGTCCCAGGAGGAACGCTGCGCGTTCCTCAAACCGGACCCGCCGAGCGGCTTCCGGGGTGGGCGCTGGAACCCCGCATGGGCATCACGGCCTTCCCGGTGGCGCCTCGCTGCGCCGCC
>JAQBPH010000565.1:0-6181 GCA_028287625.1 Chloroflexota bacterium
GCGGTCGATGTCGGCGAAGGCGCCGTGGACCTCCTGGGCGAGCTCGTACCAGTGGTGACGGCTCCCGGCCACCGCCCCGCCGTCCCCCCCGGGGCGGACGGGGAAGCCGAGCACTGACTTCTGCTCCGGCTGCTGGCCCCCGCTCGGCTGTGCGCCCTCCGGCATGCACGGAATGCTAGTTGCTCATCCTCCTCCGGTCTCAGCAGCAGCGGCGACTAGGCTTGCCAGCACGAACAGATGTTCGCTATACTTGCTGCCCAGCCTCTCCTCCCTCCCCCTTCGCTCCCGTTGTCCGAGGCCGGGACCAAGGTGATGAGTGGGTGTGGGTGTGAGAGGAATGACGCGTCAGCGCCCCCTGACAGCACTCGACGAGGTGGTCGGCCGCCTGCAGCGCCGCCACGGTCCCGCGGCGGTTCGGTGGGGAGGTGACCCCGCCTCCGCCGAGGTGTGGCCGACGGGCATCCCGGTCCTCGACGCGGTGCTTCCCCAGGGCCTCCCCTGCGGCCGGATCGCCGTGCTCACCGGCGAGCGGGGGCGGGCGACGGGACGGCTCACCCTCCTCCAGGCGCTCGCCGCCCGGGCCAGCCGGAGCATGGAGGTGGCCTACGTCGACCTCGCCGGCACCCTCGACCCCGGCTTCCTCGCCGACCTCGGTGCCGACCTCGACGCCTGCTACGTGGTCCGTCCGCCCCGGGGGGCGCTGGGGCCGGGGCTGGCCATGGCCCGGACCCTGGTCGCCGCCGGGGTGCCCTGGCTGGCGGTCGCCCTGGGGAGTGCCGCCGGCCGTGAGCGGGGATGGGAGCACGCCCTCTCGGCGCTGGTGGGCGTGGTCCAGGGGCGGGGGGCGGTCGCCTGCGTCTCCGCCCCCTCGCCGCCGGCGGCGCCACTGGCCTACGCCTCCTCGCTCACCGTCGCCTGTGCGCCGCTGGACTGGCAGCTGGCGCACGGCGACGTCACCGGGCTGCGGGTGCGGCTGACGGTGGTGAAGTCGAAGATCGGGGGCCAGGGGGGAAGGCTGTCATCCGCATCACCGTCATCCGCGGATGATGGCCTGGGGGGAGTCCCCCCCACCGGGCGCGTCAGCGCCCAGATGGACGGCGAGGTGGGGCTGCTGCTCCGCTACCCCCGCCCTCACTCCCCCGCGGAGGTGGTGGGCCTGCCCGCGGTGGTCGAGGAACTGCCCGCGCAGCCGCCGGCCGCCGCCGTCACTCCGCTGCCCGCCTCCCCCGCGCTCGCCGGCTGACGCCGCCGTGACCCGCGTCCTCTGCGCCCACTTCGACCACCTCGGCCTGCTGGCCGCGTGGCGGCGCCACCCCGAGCTGCGCACCGAGGCGGTGGTGGTCGGCGGGGCGCCGGTGCTGCGGCTGCCGGTGCTCGCCGCCTCGGCGGCCGCCCGGGCGGCGGGGGTGCGTCCCGGCCAGCCCCTCCGCCAGGCCCAGCAGCTCTGTCCCCAGGCGGTGTTCGTCGACCTCGACGTCGAGGCCGCGGCACGGCTGCGCGAGGCGGCGCTGAGCGAGCTCTGCGCGGTGGTGCCCTCGGTGGAGATGGGCGACGAGCAGGCCTACGCCGACCTCGGCGGGCACCACGCCCGGCACCCCGGCGAGGCCGCCTGGGCGGCGGCGGCGGCGCGGGCGCTCTCCCGGGGGCTGGGGACCGCTCCCGCGGTGGGGGTCGCGGGCTCGCGATTCACCGCCTGGATGGCGGCACGGGTGAGCACACCGCGGCACGTCCGCCGGGTGCGTCCCGGCGAGGAGGCGGCCTTCCTGGCGCCGCTGCCGATCGGCCTGCTTCCCGTCGACGCCGCCATCCTCGCCCGGCTCGGCACCCTCGGGCTCGACTGCCTGGGCGCCGTCGCCGCGCTCTCCCCGGCCGACCTCGGCCGTCAGTTCGGCGGCGACGCCGGCCTGACTGTCCACCGCTATGCGCGGGGCGAGGACGAGGCGCCGGTCACCCCCGCCACCGCGCCGCGGACGCTGGTGGAGCGGCTGGTCATCGAGGGTGGCGCTGCCGACCGCGAGCTGCTGAGCCGCTGCGCCGAGCGCACCTGCCGCATCCTCGGCGCCCGGCTGCGCGAGCGCGGCCTGTCGGCGGGGCGGGTCGGCCTCGTCCTCGAGGGCGAGGCGGGGCCGGTGGCGGCGGGCACCCGCGTCCCCCCCACCCCCGCCGGCTCCGCCGCCGAGCTGTGGGCCACGGTGCTCGGGCTGCTCGGCGCCCTCGAGCCCACGGGGCCGGTGGCCGGTCTGCGCCTCGAGGTGGACGAGCTCTCCACCGCCTCGGGGCGGCAGGTCGAGCTCTGGCGCCGCGGCGACGCCGAGCGCGACGCCGTGGCCCGCGCCGTGGCCCGCCTCCAGGACCGTTTCGGCACCGACACGGTGGTGCGGTCGCGGCTCACCCTCGACCCCGGCGACCTGCACGAGCGCCGCTTCGCCTGGGAGCCGGCGGCACCGGCGCCGTCGCCGGTGGTCCTGGTGCGGCCGTGACCGAGCTGCTCGACGCCGGGGAGGGGGAGCAGGTGCGTGTCACCGCCGACGGCAGCCCCACCGCGGTGCGCACCGGCGGGGGGTGGCGGCCGGTCACCCACACCGTCAACCGCTGGGTCGTGGAGACCGACTGGTGGCGGATGCCGGTGCGTCGCGAGTACCGCCGCTGCCTGGTGGCCGGGGGCGACTGCCTGGAGCTCTGCCGCGACCTCGACACCCTCCGCTGGACGGTGGTGCGCCGCTATGACTGACACCGTGCCCCGGGCCGCCGGAGTGCCCCGCCGGGGAGGGGCCGGCGAGGTTCGGCGGCCGGGACACGGCCGGTCGTGCGCTGCCGGGAGTGCTCGGGGAGCGGCGGTCCAGTCCCTCGGGCCGACGGCGGACGGGACGGGGGGTGCAGGGGAAGGGGGTGTGGATGGGGGTGTCCGGCCGGGGCCTCACTCCGCCTCCTCCTCTCCGTGCTCTGTTCGACAGCGAAACGACTGCTGAGGAGTATACACAAGAAAGTGGTGCTGTCAACCGGGTTCGCCGAGCTCGCCGCCCGCTCCCACTACTCCTTCCTCGACGGCTCGTCGTCGCCCCGCGAGCTGGCCGCCGCGGCCGCCGCCGCCGGGCTCGGGGCGCTCGGGATCTGCGACCGCAACGGCCTCTACGGTGCCGTCGCCCTCACCCACGCCGCCCGTCGGGCAGGCATCCACCCCGTGATCGGGGTCGAGCTCGACCTCGACGGCGGCAGCCGGCTGCGCCTCGTCGCCCGCAGCTCGCGGGGCTACCGCCAGCTCTGCCGGGCGGTGAGCGCCGCCCAGCTCGCCGGCGAGAAGGGCCAGCCCCGGCTGCGCATCAGTGGGATCACGGGTCCGGCGAAGACGCAGGCCGGCGCGAACGCGCCGGCCGCCGGCGAGTGCCGGCGCAGGGGGGGCGCCCCTCGGCATCGCGCGCGCGAAGCGCCGCGCGATGTCCTTGGGGCGAGCGGGGGGGAGGTACTCCCCCCCGAGTCAAGACCTCCGTCTCCCCCCCGCCACCTGCCGCCACCGGAGCGTCCGGCGGCGCTGCGCACCACCGCCGGGCCCTTCCCCGCGGGCTGGCCGTCGCTGCCCTCGACCCGCCGTCCCGCCACCGGTCCTCCCGCGGTGCTCGACCCCGCCGAGCTCGACGGCTGCACCGTGCTCGCCGGCGGCCCGGAGTCCGAGATCACGGCCGCCCTGCTCCGCGGCGACCGCCGCGGCGCCGCGCACGCCGCCGACCGGCTGCGCGAGGCCTTCGGGCGCGACCGCGTGGTGCTGCTGCTCACCCACCACCTCCATCCCGCCGACGGCTGGCTGGTGGCGGAGACGGCGGCGCTGGCACGGCGCAGCGGGCTGGCGGCGATGGTCTCCAACACCCCCGTCCACGCCACCACGGCGGACAGGCCGCTGCTCGACGTGCTCACCGCCATCCGCCACCGCACCACCCTCGACCGCGCCGCCGCCCACGGCCTGCTGCTGCCCAACGCCGAGCACCGGGTCAAGTCCGAGGCGGAGCTGCGCGTCCTGCTCGGCGAGCACCCCGAGGCCTTCGACTGCGCCGCCCACCTGGCCGCGCAGTGCAGCGTCGCCCTCGACTTCAGCGACGTGCGCTTCCCCGGCTTCACGGTGCCCGACGGGGAGACCCCGCTCTCGGTGCTGCGCCGGCTCTGCGAGGAGGCGCTCCCTGACCGCTACCGCCCGGTGACCGAGCCGGTGCGGGCGCGGCTGCGGCGCGAGCTCGGGGTGATCGAGACCACCGGGCTCGCCGAGTTCTTCCTCATCACCTGGGACATCATGCGGTTCGCCCGCGAGCGCGGCATCCCCGGACAGGGGCGGGGGAGCGCCGCCGACAGCATCGTCGCCTACCTGCTCGGCATCACCCGAGTCGACCCGGTGGAGCACGACCTGCTCTTCGAGCGCTTCCTCCACGAGGACCACCAGGGCACGCCCGACATCGACATCGACTTCTCCACCGAGCACCGCGAGGAGGTGATCCAGTACGTCTACGAGCGCTACGGCGCCGAGCGCACCGGCATGGTCGCCAACGTCGTCACCTTCCGGCCGCGGATGGCGGTGCGCCAGGTGGGGGCGGCGCTCGACGTCCCCGAGCCGGTGGTCGACCGCCTCGCCAAGTCGGTGGGCGCCTGGTACATGGGCAGCGTCGCCGACGTCATCGACGCCGCCGGCCTCGACCCCGGGGAGATCACCGACTCGCTGCCCTGGACGCACTTCCTCGACCTGCTGCAGCGCATCGAGGGCTGCCCCCGACACCTCGGCATCCACGTCGGCGGCATGCTCGTCACCGGGGCCCCGCTGGTCGACGTCGCCCCGGTGGAGCGGGCCACCATGCCCGGGCGGGTGGTGGTGCAGTTCAACAAGGACGACGTCGAGGACCTCGGCCTCATCAAGATGGACCTGCTCGGGCTGCGCACCCTGAGCGCCGTCAAGGAGTGCCTCGACCACGTCGAGGCCGTCACCGGCGAGCGTCCCGACCTCGACGCGCTGCCCCTCGACGACCCGCGCGTCTACGACGTGATCTGCGCCGCCGACACCATCGGCCTCTTCCAGATCGAGTCGCGCGCCCAGCAGCAGTCGCTCCACCAGTCCCGGCCGCGGGTGTTCAACGACCTCATCGTGCAGGTGGCGATCATCCGGCCCGGCCCCATCCAGGGCAACGCCGTCAACCCCTACCTGCGCCGCCGCCAGGGGCTGGAGCCGGTCACCTACCTGCATCCCTCGTTGGAGCCGATCCTGGCCGAAACCCACGGGGTGGTGCTCTACCAGGAGCAGATCCTGCGGATCGTCATGGAGGTGGCCGGCTACAGCGCCGGCGAGGCCGACCGCTTCCGCCGGGCGATGAACCGCCACCGCTCGCGGGTGGAGATGGCCGAGCTCCACGACGAGTTCATCGAGCGCTGCGTCGCCCGCGGCATCGGCGCCGAGGTCACCGGGGAGATCTTCAGGGCGGTGGCGGGATTCGCCGTCTACGGCTTCTGCAAGAGCCACGCCGCCGCCTTCGCGCGCACCGCCTACGAGACCGGCTGGCTGCGCCTCCACCATCCCGCCGCCTGGCTCTGCGCCCTGCTCAACGCCCAGCCGATGGGCTTCTACCACCCCTCGGTGCTGGTCGAGGACGGCAAGCGGCACGGCGCCTGCACCCTGCCCGTCGACGTGGGCCGCAGCCGGGCGCGCTGCACCCTGGAGTGGATCGGCGACACCCCGCCGCCGGCGGGCGCGGTGGCCGCCGGGCTGGCCCCGGGATGGCGGGTGGAGAGGGACACGGTGCGCCGCGACCCCGCCGCGCGCCCACCCACCGCCGCCGAGCGCGCCGCCGTGGCCATCCGCCACCGGCCCCGGACCGGCGGCGGGCTCTCGGAGTGGGCGGTGCGGCTCGGCTTCGCCTACGTCCGGGGCCTCGGCCCCGAGGCGCGGGCGCGCTGCGAGGAGGCGGCGGCGGCCGGCGCCGGCTCGGTGGCGGAGTTCTGGCGGCGCACCGGCCTGCCCCGCCCGGCGATGGAGAACCTGGTCATGGTCGGCGCCTTCGACGGCACTGTCCCCGGCCGGCCGCGGCGCGCCCTGCTCTGGGAGCTGCGCGCCGCCGAGGACGGGGTCTCGAGACCCCCGCGCCGCACCGCCGCGGCGGCGAGCGCCGGCCCGCTGGTGAGCGGCGGCCCACCCCGCGGTCGCGGCGCGGTC
>JAQBPH010000599.1:0-4899 GCA_028287625.1 Chloroflexota bacterium
AGTCGATCTCGGATCGTCGGGTCGTGGTCACACCGGGGATGACGATCTCCGACACGCGCTCGGGATGCCGCTCCGCGTACGCGAGGATCAGCGTGGATCCCCACGAGCCTCCGTACATCAGCCATCGCTGGATGCCCAGGTGCTCGCGCACAAGCTCCATGTCCGAGACCAGGTGGTGGGTGGTGTTCGTGGACATGTCCGTGGCCGGATCGCTGGCGTGCGGCGTGCTGTGGCCGCAGCCGCGCTGGTCGAACTGCACCACCCGGTAGCGCTCCGGAGGAAAGCCCCGACGGCTGCCCGGCCGGCATCCGGATCCCGGCCCGCCGTGCACGACGACGGCGGGCTTGCCGTCCGGGCTGCCGCTGACCTCCCAGTGGACGAGGTTGCCGTCGCCGACATCGAGCATCCCGTGGTCGTACGGCTCGATCTGCGGAAACGGCTCGGCCACGACGTCAGTCCGGGTCGGGAGGGTCGAGGGCGGGCAGGCCGTCGATGCTGCGCCGGTTGTTGCGCCGCGTGTACTCGGCCAGCGCCGCCACTCCCCCACGGCGCAGCTTGCTCGCCGCCCAGGCGGGCAGGTGGGGCCGCTGGCCCTCGTGGCTCATCAGCGGCACCCCGTAGCCGCAGGAGTCGGCCACCCGGGTCAGCTCGACCACGATGACGGCGCGGCGCGCCTCGGGCCCTCCGGGGTCCTCGAAGCCGCACGCCAGCAGCTCGGGGTAGCCGGCGTCCGCGGGGGTCACCGCCCGGCCACGGCCGTGGAGGCGGACGATCCGCGGCGGCCCGGCGAAGGCGCACAGCATGATCACGATGCGCCCGTTCTCACGGAGGTGGGCGATGGTCTCGGCACCGCTGCCGATCACGTCGAGGTAGGCGACGGTATGCGGGTCGAGCACGCGCAGCGAGCCGATCGGCCCCTTGGGCGAGACGTTGACGTGGCCCTCCGCGCCCAGCGGGGCGGTGCCCACGAAGAACAGCGGCTGCGCCGCGATCCACGCCCCCAGCTTGTCGTCGATGCCGTCGAAGACCTTCCCCACGCCCCCCAGGATGAACCCTCCGCCCGCGGCGCGGACTCCGCGGGCCGCCGTCCATGTACCTGGCCGGCTACTGGCGCCTAGGCGCCGAAGCCTCCGGGCCCGAAGCCGCCACCGCCGCCGGGGCCGCCGTGACCGGGACGGCCGGGGAGGCCACGCCACATCGGGCCCGCCCCACCGCCGCCCGCGGGCAGCACCGTCACCGTGCTCGCGGTGAGGTGGGTGAGGCTGTCCTGGCTGCCGGCGGCGACGATGCGGCTGCCCACGGACACCGCGGCGCGGTCCGCGCCCTGCGTCCCGTTGAAGTACCGGGTGGCGTCGGTGAGGGTGATGGTGAGCTCGCGGCCGTCACGCCCGACCAGGCTCACGGTGTCGCCGTCGACGGCGGCGACGCGGCCGGCGAGCATCGGCTCGACCACCACGATCCGGCTCGCGGTGACCGTCCCCATGCCCGGGGTGGCGGGCTTCGCCGAGGCGGCGTCGGGAATCACCCGCACCACGTCGCCGACCTTCAGGTCGGAGAACGCCATGCTCTGGCGGTCCTTCATGTACTGGGTCGAGCCGGAGGTGTTCACAGTCTCGGTGCCCTGCTGGGTGCGCAGCGTCAGGGTGCTGCCGCTGATCTGGGTGATGGTTCCCCCACCACCGCCGCGGGCGATGCCGAATCCACCAGGACCGCCCATGCGACCGTGGCCGGGCTGGAACTGCGCATGAGCCGCGGGCTGCCGCAGCGCCACGTCACCGCGGTCACGCGCGTGACGGGTGAGTGCCGAGGCCACGGTGAGCGCCACCACGGCGAGGGCGAGCATGAGACCGGCGGTGACGAGAACCCGGATGTGCCGCGGCATCCTCTGCATCAGCTGCATCAGCGTCCTCCCACCTCTCTGCCGGCGGCGCCGTCACGGGCGCCCACCGTCTCCACCGTCCCTTGGACAGATTGGGCCTTTCCGCGGGCCAGTGTCAACTCGGAGCACGCGGGGCTCAGACCTGGGGCAGCACCTCGGCGGCGAGCAGCTCGATGTGGGCCAGGTCGTCGAGGTCGAGCACCTGAAGGTAGACCCGGGAGACGCCCATGTCGGCGTAGACGCCGAGGCGGTCGACGATCTCCGCGGGGGTGCCCGCCAGCCCCGTGGTGCGCAGCGCCTCGACCTCGTGGCCGATCGCCGCTGCGCGCCGCCGCACCTCGTCGCCATCGCGGCCGCAGCACACCGTCAACGCCGCCGAGAGACGCAGCGTCACGGGATCGCGTCCGGCCCGGTCGCAGGCCTCGCGGACGCGCTGCAGCTGCTCGCGCCCGCGGTCCGTGGGGGTGAACGGCGGCAGGTTGAACTCGTCGGCGTGCCGGGCGGCGAGGTCGGGGGTGCGGCGGGCGCCCATGCCGCCGATGATCAGCGGCGGGTTCGGCGACTGCACCGGCTTGGGCAGCGCCGGGGAGTCGGTGAGGGTGTAGTGCGGCCCCGAGTGGGAGTAGCGCTCGCCCGCGGGCGTCTGCCACAGCCCGAGGAGGATCTCCACCTGCTCCTCGAGCAGGGCGAAGCGCTCGCCGAAGGGAGGGAAGGGGATGCCGTAGGCGTTGTGCTCCGCCTCGTACCAGCCGGTGCCCAGCCCCAGCTCGGCGCGGCCGCCGCTCATGGCGTCGACGGTGGCGACGATGATCGCCAGCGGGCCGGGGAGCCGGAAGGTCACCGGGGACACCAGGGTGCCGAGCCGGATGCGCGAGGTGTCGCGGGCGAGCCCGGCCAGGCTGATCCACGCGTCGGTCGGGCCGGGGGGCCTGCCGTCCCAGATCGCCATGTAGTGGTCGGAGCGGAAGAAGGCGTCGAAGCCGCCGTCCTCGGTGGCCCGGGCGACGGCGAGCAGGGTGTCGTAGCTGGCGCCCTGCTGCGGCTCGGTGAAGATCCGGAGTTGCATGCAGCAGACGATAGCGCGGGGGACCGCGGAGCCATGGGCGCCCCCTGCCTCACCACTCGGTCCCCGCCAGCGGCTTGACGTGCTCGCTCCAGCGCCAGCCGGGCTCGAGGGTGAGCCGCCCGATCTCGCTGCCGGCGATGCGCACCAGGTCGAGACGGCCGTGCTCGAAGGTCCGTGTCTCGTCGGGGGTGCCGAAGTCGCCCTTCTCCGCCTGTGCCATGTGTGGATCCTCCTCAGGGTTGGCCCATGGCGACGATGCTCGAGGGCGCCCCTTGCAATCCCCCTGCAGCGGACCGACGCCCGATTGCAGGTGGGTTGCAAACCGCGGCCAGGACACTCCTTCCACGCACCGACGCCCGACCGGGGGACCGACCATGACCGAGACCCAGACCCTCACCGCCGTCGACCGCTTCGCCGCCGCCATCGAGTCCGGCGTCCGCGCCGGCAGCGATGTCTTCGCCGCCGACGCGGTGGTCGACGCCACCGTGCCCAACTGGCGCTGGACCATCCGCGGCGCCCAGGCCATCGTCGACGCCTTCGCCGGCTGGTTCGCCCATCCCGGTCACTTCGAGTCGCTGCGGCACAGCCCGCTGACCGACGGCGAGCTCCTCGAGTTCACCCTGACCTGGCAGGAGAACGGCGTTCCCCACGCCTGCCACCAGGCCCACCGCCTCACCGTGCGCGACGGCCGCATCGTCGAGGACACCGTCTACTGCGGCGGTCGCTGGCCCGCCGCGCTGCTCGCCGAGATGGCGGAGGCCGACCGTGACAGCGCAGGCTGAGGCGGTGACGGCGATCCGCCTGGCGACCGGGCTCGACGACCTGCTCGACGGCGCGGTCGACCGCCGCCCCCTGGTCATCGGCGACTCCAAGTCGGGCTCGCGGCTGGAGCGGCTCTCCATCGACGGCGCGCCCCACGTGCTCAAGCACCTCGATGTCGAGGAGAGCTGGCTGATGCGCTCGACCGGCGACCGCGGCCGGCGCCAGCTCCACCTGTACAGCGGCGGCCTCCTCGACGCGCTGCCGCCGTGCATCGACCACGCCGTCGTCGGCGTCGCGCCGATCACCGCCTCGCTCGGCCGCGAGGGCACCGCGGTGCTGATGCGCGACGTCGGCGCCCACCTCGTCCCCGAGGGCGGCGACCCCGTCGACGCCGACCAGGAGGGCCGCTTCCTCGATGCCATGGCCGCGCTCCACGCCGCCTACCACGGCTTCGCCGGCTCCAGCCTGCTCATGAGCCTGGGGATGCACTACACGTTCCTCAGCGAGGCGACCGCGGCGGTCGAGGCCGAGCGCGGCGGGGTGGACGCCGTCCCGCCGCTCATCCCCGCGGGCTGGAGACGCCTCGGCTCCATGAGCCCGCGGGTCGCGCGCCTGGTGCGCGGGCTGCTCGACGACCTCTCCCCCCTCGTCCTCGCCCTCGAGGCGACACCGCAGACCCTCGTCCACGGCGACTGGAAGCTGGGCAACATGGGCGGCCATCCCGACGGCCGCACCATCCTGCTCGACTGGGACCGGGTCTCCCGGGGACCGGCGGCCCTCGACCTCGCCTGGTACCTGGCGATCAACTGCGACCGCCTGGCGCGCCCCAAGGAGGCGGTCGTCGACCTCTACCGCGAGCGGTTGGAGGCGCACGGCGTCGACACCGCGGGCTGGTTCGAACCCCAGCTCGAGCTGGCGCTGATCGGCGCCTTCCTCCAGCTGGGGTGGAACAAGCTCGGCGGCGACCCCGCCGAGGTGGGCTGGTGGGACGCACGCATCGGCGCCGCCGCCCACCTGCTCGGCGGCTGAGCGCTCCGGTGAGCGCGACCCCTCTGCACCACGTCTACCGGGCGGAGCCGTGGGCGAACGGCCCCGCCCGCGTCTACGCGCGGCTGGCGGCGGCGCTGCTGGCGCGCTGCCCGCTGCCGCTGCGCGGGGCGCTGCTCCTCGACGCCGGCGCCGGGACCGGCGC
>JAQBPH010000027.1:0-6369 GCA_028287625.1 Chloroflexota bacterium
CTCCGAGCCGCTGGAGCCCCGGATTCGCGAGATGGTTCCGCGGGTGCACGCGATCATGGCGCAGTTCTCGGAGCTGGTCTGTGCATTAGACGACACTGGCGAGTGGCAGGGCGCGGGGATGCGCAGCTGCACGGACTGGCTTGTCGTGCACGGCGGGTTCGATCGCCGCACCGCCGATGCGCTGATGCGCGCGGGGCATGCGATGCGCGAGCTGCCCGAGATCGGTGAGGCTTTCGCCGCCGGTGAGCTCTCGCTGGACAAGGTTCGCTCGCTCAGCACCATTGCCACCGCGGAAGACCAGGGGCAGTGGTTGGAGCAGGCGCGGACGGCGTCGCCTCCGCAGCTCGACCAGATGTGCCGCGAGGCGCGGAATCTCGAGCTCACCGACGCCCCGGAGCGCGCCCAGGCCCAGCGCGCGCAGCGCGGTCTGCGGTTTCGGTGGGACGAGCTCGGCATGCTCCGGCTCAGCGGAGCGCTCCCCTCCGAGGACGGCGCCCTGGTGCGCGCCGTGGTGGAGAGCTTCGAGCGCCGCCTGGCCGCGGAGCGGTCGGCACGCCCGATCCAGCCCGACCCCGCCGAGGATCCGCCGGCCGCGCTGCGGGCCGACGCGCTCGTCCACGCCTGCCATGCGGCGTCCGGCGGCGATGCGGGCGGTGGCGGCCCGCGGCCGTCGGCGGTGCAGATGATCGTGCACGTCGACGCCGGCGTTCTCACCGGCGAGACCCCGATCGGCCGCTGCCACCTCGAGAACGGTCCCGCCCTCTCCACCGCGGTGGCGCGGCGGCTGGGCTGCGACGCCGAGGTCGTCACCCTGACCGAGCTCAACGGGGCGCCGATCGACGCCGGCCGGGCGCAGCAGATCGTCAAGACGCCCATGCGCCGTGCGGTGCAGAGCCGGGACCGGATGTGCCGCTTCCCCGGATGCCCGGTGGCGGCGACCTACACCCAGCCCCACCACATTCACCACTGGATCGACCTCGGGCCCACCAAGATGTGGAACATCCTGAGTCTCTGTCGTTATCACCACAACCGGCACCACGACGGCGAGTACGAGATCCGCCGCACCGCCGAGGGTGATCTGCGCTTCGAGACCGCCGATGGCCAGCAGATCGGCATGGCCACCGGAGGGTTCTGGAAGCGCCCGAGGGTCAGGGCCGGCCCGAGATGACGCCGTCGCGTGTCCGCAGATCACACAGCACCCCGCCAACCCGACCACCGCGGGTCCCAGATCCCCCTTCCCCCTGGCCAGACCGACGACCACGCAGCCTCCGAGGTGCATAGAGTGTCCGTGCCAGGCCCCACGGAGCGACCGCAGATCGCCGTGCACAACGACGCTGCGCTATGCCCCGACCTCGACCGCCCAGATCAGGACCATGAACGTCCAGAACGCATACGCCGCGCTGATCCAGACGCTCTGCATGTTGCGGCTCTCCACCCGGCGAGCGACGACGACGAGCAGCCAGAGCATCGCCAACGAGGCGGCGAGGTCGAGGAGGCGGCCACTCAGCGGCGCGCGCAGCACCACGCCGAGGAGCAGGGTCAGGGCCGGGGGCAGGCCGAGGGGGATCACCCACCAGGGCAGCTCGACGGGCTCGCCGAGGCGGCGGGGCTGGCTCACCCCTCGCCGCTGGTGAAGACCGGGCGGAACCAGCCGCCGGACGACTGGCCGGCGACCAGGGCGGCGTCGAAGAGCTCGTCGACGCGCTCGGGCGTGTCGAGGTCCTGGACGGCGGCGCGCAGCCTGGAGGCGCCGGCGCAGCCGCGGATGGTCCAGGCGACGTACTTGCGGCCGATCTTCAGCGCGCGGCGCTCGCCGTAGTAGGCGATGAGCTCGTGGAGGTGGCGGCGGGCGAGCGCCACCCGCTCGGCGAAGGGCTGCTCCTCGAGCAGCTCGCCGGTGGCGAGGCGGTGAGCGGCCTGGCGCACCAACCAGAAGTTGCCGAGCATGCCCCGGGCGACCACCACGCCGTCGACCCGGCCACGCTCGATCTCGGTGGCGATCCGCTCCACGTCCATGGCGTCGCCGCTGCCGATCACCGGGATGTCCACCGCCTCCTTGACCCGGGCGATCTCGTCCCAGTCGGCGCTGCCCGCGTAGCCCTGGCAGCGGGTGCGGCCGTGGACCGTGACCATGGCGACGCCCACGTCCTGGAGGGCGCGGGCGAGCTCGGGCGCGTTGATGGTGGAGTGGTCCCAGCCGAGGCGCATCTTCGCGGTCACGGGAACGTCGACCGCGCCGGTCATCGCCGCCAGCACCCTCGCGGTGGCGGCGACGTCGCGGGCGAGGGCCGCGCCGTTTCCGAGACCCACCACCTTGCGCACCGGGCAGCCGAGGTTCACGTCCACCGTCTGGGCGCCGCGGTCGACGGCGACCCGTGCGGCCTCGGCCATGATCGCCGGGTCGCTGCCGACGAACTGGGCGCCCACCGGGCTGCCCACGCCGCCGGGGAAGTCGAGCAGCCTCAGGCTCGCCTCGATGCTGCGCGCCACCGCCTCCGCGGCGACCATCTCGGTGCACACCAGCCCCGCCCCCATCTCCGCGGCGATGGCGCGGAACGGGGCGTCGGTGATGCCCGCCATCGGGGCGACCAGCACCGCCGAGCGGAGCTCCAGCGCGCCCAGGCGCAGCGGGACGGGCCCTGTCGAGGTGCCGACGGTCATCCGGGGGATGGTATCCGCGCCGGTTCGTCAGGCAGCGAGCGCCCACTCAAATGAAAAAGGGGCGTCTCCGGTAGAGAGGAGACGCCCCGAGAGGGGGGGCAGGAGTAACCGCCATCAGAATGGCGGTGGTTGATGATACTCTCCCTATCACCATAGGGCAAGCGCGACAGGGTCGCGGGGGCGTCCTCGTCCCCCGGAGGACGGGGACATGAACTGCTAGCGCTCGCCTATACTCGCCGGCCATCCCGCCGTCCCCAGCGGCGGGCCGCCGACGCGCGCCGAGGTGTGCCGCCCAATGCTCGACAAGCCCGTCCTCCTCACCCAGGAGGGCCTGGACAAGCTCCAGAAGGAGCTCGAGGAGCTGCGTACGAACAGGCGCAGCGAGATCGCTGAGCGCATCAAGTATGCGATGGAGTTCGGCGACATCAGCGAGAACGCCGAGTACGACGACGCCAAGAACGATCAGGGCATGGTCGAGGGCCGCATCCTCACCCTCGAGAAGATGATCCGCAACGCGGTGATCATCGAGGAGCAGCACGACGGCCGCGTGCAGGTGGGCTCGCGGGTGACCGTGCGCGACGAGTTCGGCGAGGAGGAGTACAGCATCGTCGGCCCCGCCGAGGTCGACGTCGCGAAGGGCCGCATCTCCATGGAGTCGCCGGTGGGCAAGGCGCTCATCGGCCATCGCATCGGCGAGGAGGTGCGCGTCGCGACCCCCGGTGGGGTCCGCCCCGTGACCATCGTCCGCGTCTCCTGACGTCCGCTCGTGGCTGAGCAGGACCTGATCGCCGAGCGGCGGCGCAAGGTCGAGGAGCTGGCGGCGCTGGGCGTGCCCGCGTACGGCGTCGACTTCCGCCCCGACACCACCCTCGACGGGGCGCTGGCGCAGCTCACCGCCTTCGAGGCGGAGGCGGGACCGGGGCCGGAGGGGGGTGCGCCCCGCGAGGGCCCGGCGGTCGCCGTCGCCGGACGGGTGATGCAGCTGCGTCCCTCCGGAGGCGTCGCCTTCGCCCACATCGAGGACGAGGGGCGCCGCCTCCAGCTGTGGTGCCCGCGTGACCGGCTCGGTCCGGAGGCGTGGGAGGTGGTGCGCCGCCTCGACCTCGGCGACATCGTCGGCGTCCGCGGCCGGCTCACCCGCACCCGCCGGGGCGAGCCGAGCGTGCTCGCCGACGAGGTGGTGCTGCTGGTCAAGGCGCTGCGCCCGCCGCCCGAGAAGTTCCACGGGCTGCAGGACCAGGAGACCCGCTACCGCCGCCGCTACCTCGACCTGCTCAGCAACGCCGAGCAGCGGCGCCACTTCGCGACCCGCTCGGCGATCGTGCGCTCGGTGCGCGCCACCCTGGACGCGCGCGGCTTCCTCGAGGTGGAGACGCCCATCCTCCAGCCGGTCGCCGGCGGCGCCAGCGCGAAGCCGTTCTCGACCCACTGGAACGCGCTCCACACCGACGTGTACCTGCGCATCGCCATCGAGTTGCACCTCAAGCGGCTGCTGGTCGGCGGCTACCGGCGCGTCTACGAGATGGGCCGGGTGTTCCGCAACGAGGGGCTCTCGCCGCGCCACAACCCCGAGTTCACCATGCTCGAGGCCTACGAGGCATTCGGCGACTACACCACCATGCGCGAGCTCGCCGAGGCGATCGTGGTCGACGCCGCCCACGCCGCCGGGGCGCAGCCCGAGCCCGAGGACGAGGGGGGCTCGTCCCCCTGCCTGAACCCGCTGGCGCGGCGGCTCGGCGGCCGCGAGCTCGACCTCACCCCGCCCTTCCGGACCGCGCGGATGGTCGACCTCGTCGCCGAGCGCTGCGGCTTCGACCCGCTCGCCGCCTGGGAGGCGGGCACGATGCTCGGCGAGGCCCAGCGGCTCGGCGTCGAGCCCCCGCCCGGCGCCGGCCCCGGCGGCATCCTTCTCGAGATCTACGAGCAGCAGGTGGAGGGGACGCTCTGGGATCCCACCTTCGTGCTCGACTACCCCGCCGAGGTCTCTCCGCTCGCGCGGCGCCGCTCCGACGACCCCCGCTTCACCGAGCGCTTCGAGCTGATCGTCGCCGGCCGCGAGCTGGCCAACGCCTTCAGCGAGCTCAACGACCCCATCGACCAGCGGCAGCGCTTCGAGGACCAGGCCCGCCGCCGCGCCGCCGGCGACGCCGAGGCCCACCCCCTCGACGAGGACTTCCTCGAGGCGATCGAGACGGGCATGCCCCCGGCGGGCGGCCTGGGCATCGGCATCGACCGGCTCGTCATGCTGCTCACGGACAGCCCGACCATCCGCGACGTGCTGCTCTTCCCCACCATGCGCCCGCTGCCAACGGCCACCGGAGAGACCAGGTGATCGCCCTCCAGCGCATCCGCGAGGAGCCCGAGCTGATCCGCGAGGGGGCCCGGCTCAAGGGCGAGCCCGCCCCCGTCGACGAGATCCTCGAGCTCGACGAGCGGGCGCGCGCGCTGCGCGCCGAGATGGAGGCGCTGCGCGCCGAGCAGAACCGTGAGAGCAGGGCGATCCGGGGCCGGCCCACCGACGAGCAGCGCGAGCGGCTGGCCGGTTTCAAGCGCCGCATCCAGGAGGCGGAGGAGACGCTCGGGACCCTGGAGGCGCGCATCCACGAGCTGCTCCTGGTGGTGCCCAACCCGCCCCATCCCAGCGTGCCGGTGGGCACCAGCGACGCCGACAACGTCACCGTGCGCACCTGGGGCGAGCCCGCCGAGTTCTCCTTCACCCCGCGGGCGCACCACGACCTCGGCGACCGGCTCGGGATCTTCGACTTCGAGCGCGCCGCCAAGATCAGCGGGGCGCGCTTCGCGGTGCTGCGCGGCGAGGGCGCCCGCCTCCAGCGGGCGCTGGCCACGTACATGCTGGACATGGCCACGACCCGCAACGGCTACTCCGAGGTGGCGCCTCCCTACCTGGTGCGCCGCGAGGCGATGGTGGGCACCGGCAACCTCCCCAAGTTCGAGGACGACGCCTTCCACACCGACGGCGACATGTTCCTCATCCCCACTGCCGAGGTCCCGGTCACCAACCTCTACCGCGAGGAGATCCTCGCCGGCGAGCAGCTGCCCATCCGCCACGTCGCCTTCACCCCCTGCTGGCGCCGCGAGGCCGGCGCCGCCGGGAAGGACACCCGCGGCTACATCCGCCTCCACCAGTTCGACAAGGTGGAGCTGGTGAAGTTCGTCGAGCCGGAGAGCTCGCTCGACGAGCTCGAGGGCCTGGTCGCCGACGCCGAGTCGGTGCTGCAGGGCCTCGGCATCCACTACCGGGTGCTGCTGATGTGCACCGGCGACATGGGCTTCGCGCAGTGGAAGAAGTACGACCTCGAGGCCTGGTGCCCGGGGATGGAGCGCTGGCTCGAGGTGTCCTCCTGCAGCGTCTTCGGCGACTTCCAGGCGCGGCGCGCCGACATCCGCTACCGGCCCGCGGCGCAGGCCAGGCCGCGCTTCGTGCACACCCTCAACGGCAGCGCGCTGGCGGTGCCGCGCACGTTCGACGCGGTGCTGGAGACCCACCAGCAAGCGGATGGCTCCGTGCTGATCCCGGAGGTACTGCGTGGCTACATGGGCGGGCAGGAGCGGCTCTCCCCGAAATGAGCCAGAGCCGCGCGGCGGTCTCGCTCGACGACGCCTGGCTCAACGATCGCACCGAGTTCCAGCGGAACTTCGTCCACGGGCTGCGCAACCCCCACGGCCTCCACATCCAGTACCGGCTCG
>JAQBPH010000065.1:0-2819 GCA_028287625.1 Chloroflexota bacterium
GGTCATCCGACCGCCCCGGCGCCGGGGGCGGCGGCGGGCCGGGGACGGGGCCGGGCATCCCGCTCCGCCGCCGCCGCCGACGACGCCACCAGGCCGTCGAGGCTGCGGCGCGCGCCGCCGCCGTCGATCGACTCGCGTGCCCGCTCCAGCCCCTCGCGGAGGTCGGCGACGCGCTCCGCGGCCCAGAGCGCCGCGGAGGCGTTGAGCAGCACCACGTCCCGCGCCGGGCCCGGCTCGCCGTCGAGCACGGCGCGCAGCCGCGCCGCGTTGTGATGGACGTCGCCGCCGAGCAGCGCCTCCAGCGGCGCCGGGCGCAGCCCCAGGGCGGCGGGGTCGATCTCGAACTCGCGCAGCCCGGCGGGGCTCACCTCGATGCACCGGGCGACCCCGCTCAGCCCCAGCTCGTCGATGCCGCCGGGGCCGGCGAAGACGAGCGCATGGCGGTGGCCGAGGCGGCGGAGCACGCCGGCCATCCTGCCCGCCAGCCCGTGGTCGCCGACGCCGAGCGACTGGTAGGGGACGCGCGCCGGGTTGGCGAGGGGGCCGAGCACGTTGAAGGCGGTGCGGATGCCCAGCTCGCGCCGGGGCGCGGCGGCGTGGCGCATGGCGGGATGGAAGGCGGGGGCGAAGAGGAAGCCGATGCCCGCCTCCTCGACGCATGCGCGCACCCCGTCCGGGCTGAGGGCGATGGTCACCCCGAGCTCCTCGAGCACGTCGGCGCTGCCGCAGCGGCTGGACGCGGCCCGGCCGCCGTGCTTGGCGACCGGGCAGCCGGCGCCGGCGACCACGAAGGCCGCCGCGGTGGAGATGTTGAAGGTGCCGCTGCCGTCGCCGCCGGTGCCGCAGGTGTCGACGGCGTCGACCGGGAGCTCGACGCGCAGCGCGTGGTCGCGCATCGACATCACCATGCCGGTGAGCTCCTCGACGGTCTCGCCGCGGATGCGCAGCGCCGCGAGGATGGCGCCGATCTGCGCCGGGGTGGCGCTGCCCTGCATCACCCGGTCCATCACCGAGCGCGCCGTCTCGACGTCGAGATGCTCTCCGCGGACGAGCCGCTCGAGTGCCTCGCGCAGGAGCGTGCCGGCCTCGGTCATCGCCGCCGGACGGTAGCAGGTCGGCGGCGACCGGGGACCATCGGCGCACCCGGGACCGCCCTGTGACTGCATACTCCGCGACAGATGCCGGCACGCTCGTCCCACCCCTTCGACCCTGATGCGGTCCGGCCCTGGCGGCTGGGCTCGGGGCGCCGCTGCGCGGTGCTCCTCCACGGCTTCGCCGGCACCCCGCCGGAGCTGCGCCGGCTCGGCGAGCATCTCGCCGCCCGCGGCTGGCGCGTCGACGGCCCGCTGCTCGCCGGCCACGGCACCACCCCCGAGGACCTCGCGCGCACCCGCTGGCAGGACTGGGCCCGCTCCGCAGCCGGTGCCGTGGAGCGCGCCGCCGCCGAGTGCGACGAGGTGGTGGTGGCGGGGCAGTCCATGGGCGGAAGCCTCGCGCTGCACCTCGCCGCCCACGACACCCGCATCGCCGCGGTGGCCACGCTGGCGGCGCCGATCTGGCTCAGCGACTGGCGGCTGCGGGTCATCTTCGCCGCCAAGTACGTGCAGCGCTGGCACAGCCCCGACCCCGACGACGTCGACCTCTTCCTCCCCGAGGCGGTCGAGGAGCTGCACTCCTACGGGCGCCGCTCCACCCGCTCCATCCACGAGCTCACCCGGCTGCTGCGCACCGTGCGCGGCGAGCTGGCGATGGTGCGCCAGCCGGTGCTCGTGCTCCACGGAGAACGCGACCGCACTGTGAACCCGCGCAACGCGACCGACATCGCCCGCGGGCTGGTGTGCAGCCGCGAGGTCGAGGTGGGCGTCTATCCCCGCAGCGGCCACGCGATGAGCGTGGACGTCGACCGCGACGAGCTCAACCCGCGCATCGCCGCCTGGTTCGAGCGCCACACCGGCGGCGCCGGCGTGGCGCGCACCGGCTGAGCCCGCTGCTACTCGCCCAGGGCCTCGCGGAGCAGCCGCGCAGTGTCCTCGTCGAGGACGGGGTTGGCGGGAGGTCCCTCGTCCACCGGGGGACGCCGGCTGGCGCGGCCGCCGGAGCGGGCGTCGCGGCCCGCCTGCTGCTGGTCGCCACCGCGGGCGCCGCCGCGGTACACGGTGCCGCACGAGGTGCAGACGTAGAGCGCAACGCTCTCACCGGCGCGCACGTAGGTGGTGTGGGAGAAGCGGGTGGCGGCGCCGCACAGGCGGCAGCCGCGGTTGGCGGGGAGGGGGTCGAGCGCCCCCGGATTGGCCCGGCTCACGAGCGACAGCCTGGCGTGTTCGGCCAGAATGCACCCGCCGTGACCACGGCGTCACGGCGCCGTGTCGCGCTCGCCATCGGCTGTCACCCTCCGGGACCGGGGTTCGGTGGTCCCGTCACCACCGCGACGCGAGCCGCGAGGACGATGGACCCACGGCGAAGGCGAGACCCGCGGTGACTGCGGGGACCGGTCGCCGGAGGAGTATGCGGGAATGAGCACCGACGAGCGGCACGACCAGGACGGTCTCGACGGCATCGTCGACCACCCCGGTCCCGAGGAGCTCCAGGCACGGGTCGACGCCGCCGAGGACGCCGCCGCCGCCCGCTATCGCCGGCTCCAGGACTACAGCTGCCTGCTCAACGAGGCGCTGCGCCACGCCGACGCGATGACCCGGCTCGAGCTCGCCCTGCAGCAGCCGCAGGTCCTCCAGGCCCGCTGACCGGGCGCCCGGCTCCGGGTACGCTGACCCGGATGCTGCTGGACCGCCTGCGCGGCGCCGTCGATCCGCTGCCGGCGA